>CAZJYV010000039.1:0-13066 GCA_964550295.1 uncultured Clostridium sp.
GACATCTGCAATACCAAATTAAGGAAAACCAACATGATATTTTCCCGTGAAAGCGCAATACTCCCACAGATTACCATGCTAACGCAGTTTATTATTTTATCATCGTGCGTCAAGTATGTCAATCGATTTGTCAAGTAATATTTTGAAGAAATCTTGAATTATTTATGATTTTCCTTTCATGCACGCTTGTATACGGAGCCCGGCGCGAGCTTTCCTCCGAAAAGTTCGCTGACTGTAACGAATATGTAACCCTGATCTTTCAAGGCTTTTATGATCATTTCGGCCGCAGCCACACTGGTTTTCCTGATATCATGCAGCAGCACGATGCTGCCGTTCCTTGCGCGGGACACCACATGGGCGGAGATGCTCTTCGCGCTCGTGGCGTTCCAATCCTGCGGATCGATGCTCCAGGTGACGCAGGCGAAGCCCATTTCCTCGAAGCAATTGAGCACCCGCGCATTCTTTGAGCCGTAGGGCGGGCGCGCGAGCGTAGGTCTTACACCGCATGCGGCATAGATGAGGTCGTTTGTGCGGCGAAGCTGATCCTCGAGCGCGGAATCCTTGAGCGAGGTATACCGTTTGTGGTCATAAGAGTGGTTGCCGATCTCATGGCCTTCCTCCGCCATGCGGCGCAGCAGGCTTTCGTTGCCCTCGACCCGCCAGCCGAGTACGAAGAACGTCGCATGAACATCGTACTTGGCGAGCATGTCCAAAAGCTTTGCCGTGTTGCCGGAATTCGGTCCGTCGTCAAAGGTGAGCGCGATGTATTTTGCACCGCCGGATGCGGCGGGCGTCGTGGAAACGATGGGTGCGAACGATGCCGCAGGCGCAGCGCTCTGCTCGGCGCATGTACCCGAATGAAGCGTCGTTCCCGTATTCTGCACGTCCGGCGTAGGGGATGGTTCCTGACCCGCACCGGATTCTCCCGCCCCGCTGCCCGACAGACCTGTTTGGGCAAATGCGCCCGAAAAGGGAAGGAACAGCAGCAATGCGAGAAGAATTGCCATCATCCTGATGTGTGTTTTCATCGTGCGCCTCCCCGTAACGACCACGTCGGAATTCTTCCTTTTATTATATTAAACTGACGAGCAGGATTCAACCCATGCGACAGGATCAGCTAATATCATTCATTTACAGTCCGCGGATGCGCACCTCCACAACCCTGCCGACAATCTCCGCGCTGCTGCGCGGCACGATCATCGGTTCGTAGCGGTTGTTGGCCGGAATAAGCATCAGAGAATCTCCCATGATCTTTACCTTGCGAAGCAGCACTTCATCCTCCAGGCGCACCACCGCGATGCGGCCGTTTTCCACACTCGGCTGCAGCCGCACGAGCACGAGCGCCCCCTCGGGGATGAACTCGCCCTCCATGCAATCTCCTTTAACTTCCATATAGAAGTATTCACCCGCCACCACGTCACTCGCCGGCACGGGGATATATTCGCTGATGTTCTCGTCCGCAAGCATAGGAAGCCCGGCGTGGACGCTGCCCACAAGCGGCACGCCCACAGCCCCTTCCAAAGGGCGAAAACCGGCTGGCAGGCTGGCGCGCGGCTTAAAAAGCGGCGTGACCATTTCATCCCGGGCCAGCAGGTAGTCGGATGTTACATCAAAATAATCGCACAGCATCACAAGCACATCGTTTGGCAGGGAAACGCGGCCCACCTCGTATTTACACACAGCTGCCTTCTGAACGCCCAGAAGGGCGCCGAGATCCTCCTGGCTCATCCCGCGCTGCTTGCGAAGCTCCCTGAGACGGTTCATGTGCACCTCCGCGTTTTTTTCCATTGTATCTTAAAAAGAAATCTCCCGCAAGTTAAAAAAGATGCCTATCAGTCCCTGTTTCGGTATTGACAGTATCTTATAAAGATACTATAATCAATTTGCGGTCAGGGAATATGCCGCAATATCTTCATCAGCAACTTATTTGCCGAAGATATGTTTCCAGAAAAGATATTTTAAGCGGAGGCTGCTATGAATTACTTCGGATTGTTTTTTTCATTCATGGTTCCCGGCGTCATCATCGGCGCTATGGCCGCCGTCGCCGTCTATCAGGAAGCGAAGGCCCGTGCCCGCCGCAACGCGAAACGCCGCGCAAACGCCCAACGCCTCGTCGTTCCCCGGGACAGGCTCTACGTGTACGATTTGTCGAAAGCAGCGTAAATCAACCTCGTTTACTATGCGGCGCGGTCGCTCCCCAAATCCGGCCGCCCGCGGTAAAAATAAAACATCATATGCGCCAACCGTTAGGACGTCCGAAAGGGCGTCCTTTCGGTTTGATCGCCATGTTTGTTTGATCGGGCAATTGTTTACAAACGCACATTCCCTTTGACTTGTTCCTCCTATGAAAACAGGCTATAATAATGCGGAAAACAAATTATTGGAAAACGAGGCGTACAAAATGGTGAAACACCGCCGCAGAAGGCGCAGAATAACCGGCAAATTCATCTTGATCATCATTCTTTTCATCATCGCGCTTGCGCTGGGCATCTTCGCCCTCTCCTCGCTGGGCGGGGGCAGCGAAACCGATCCCACGCAAACACCCGGCGCTTCCGGCGACTCCGGCTTCTGGATCGACCTGTTCGGCAGCCCCACGCCCGAGGCGACCGTCGAACCTTCCCCCACGGCAACGCCAGAGCCGACGCCCACGCCGCTGCCCACGTTCAGCCCCGCGGCGGTGAACGGCACGCGGCCTTCCGATTTCGGCATGGAAACAGCCGTTCAGGTGGACGGGGAGATCGTTTCAAAATACCTCGCTACGGAAACCATCGACTTCGCGACCGGCGCAGAGTATACGCAGGCAGAGGGCATCATCACCTTCCGCGGCAACAACTTCCGCGACACGGCCTCCTACGGCACGGTGAACATGGTGCAAAAAACGCTCGATGTGGAAGGCGCATGGACGGCTTCCGTAGGCAGCGTACCCAAGGTTTACGGTGAGGGTTCATGGACAGGCTGCGGCTGGACAGGTCAGCCACTGATCGTGCGCTGGTCGGAGGAAACCCGGCAAATCATGAATCTGTACAATTCCGCAAAGGCAAAGACCGGCCTTGTTGAGGTCATCTACGCCACGATGGACAGCCATATCTATTTCCTCGACCTGGCGACGGGCGAGCGCACGCGCGACCCCATCGATATGGGCGGCTTCCCCTTCAAGGGAGCGGGCGCGCTTGACCCGCGCGGCTATCCGCTCATGTTCCTGGGTTCCGGCGACGACAGTGCAAGCGAGGGAGAGGGTTCGAGCCATGCCTTCATCATCAGCCTCATCGACGGAAATATCCTGTACGAGTTCGGCGAAAAGGACGGCTTCTCGCTGCGCGACCTCGCCTACTTCGACAGTTCCGCCCTCGTGGACGCGGAAACCGACACGCTCATTTATCCGGGCGAATCGGGCATCCTGTACATCATCAAGCTCAACACAAGCTATGATCCGCAGGCGGGCACCATCTCCGTTGATCCTAAAGTCACCAAATGGCACTACAAAGGCAGCCGCACAATGACCACCGCCGAGGACGGCTCCACGGGCTGGTGGCTGGGCATCGAGGACAGCGCCGTCATCTGGCGCGGCCACGCGATTTTCTCCGACAACGGCGGCCACCTGATGTGCATCGACCTGAATACGCTCACCCTCGACTGGGTGCAGGACACCCTCGACGATACGAACTGCACGCCCGTGCTTGAGCTTGAAGATGGCCATCCGTACCTATACACCTCAACCTCCTTCCACGGCGGCTGGCGCGAGTCGGCAAGCGCAAAGGCGCTCATCCCCATCTGGAAGATCGACGCGGTGACGGGCGAGCGCGTATGGACCAACAGCGATTATTCCTGCCAAACCATCATGGGCGTTTCGGGCGGTGTGCAGGGTACGCCCGCAATCGGCAAAGGCTCGCTTTCCGAGCTGATCTTCGTTCCGGTCGCGATGACGGACGGCTCGCGCGGCAAGCTCGTTGCCCTCTCCAAGCAGGACGGGCACGAGGTATGGTGCTGTGATTTCGCGGGCTACCCGTGGTCCAGCCCGGTGGTCATCTACGATCAGAACGGCAGCGGCTATCTGATCCAGTGCAACTCGACAGGCTACATCCATCTGATCGACGGACAAACCGGCGCCATTCTCTTTGAAGCGCCGCTGGGCTCCAACATCGAGGCTTCCCCCGCCGTCTTTGAAAACACAATCGTCATCGGTACGCGCGGCGGACTGATCTACGGCATTACGATTAAGTAACGGAGCTTGTATGACTAAAAAGGTTAACGGCAACACACAAAGCATCCGCGACTCGTTCATCGAGCGCATTCAAGCGCTGTACGAGCTGCGCATGGCCGGCGACGAGTTCGCCTCACACGAGCTTGTGGCGGAAGTATGCGCAATCACGGGCATCCTCGGCCGCGAAATATCGATCTATATCGCCAGGGACGGTTCGATTGCGGATGTTTCCGTGGGCGACTCATCTAAGGTTGACATGCCCGATATGCGGCTTGTGCGCAATGCGGACAGGCTTTGCGGCGTGCGCTGCCTGCATACCCATCCCGGCGGAGACGGGCGGCCTTCCGGCGTGGATCTTGGCACGCTGCGCAGCGTCAAACTCGATGCGATGGCGTCGGTCGGCGTCGGCGCCGACGGGAACGGCACAACTTTCTACGCCGCGTTTCTGGGCGACATGCAGGGCGACGAGCGCGAGGTGATCACCTACGGCCCGCTGCGCCCGTACCGCCTGCCCCAGCGGCAGCTTTTGGATGAAATCCGGATCGCGGATGAAAAACTCCGGACATCCGTGAAGGATACGCTCGACGAAAAGCCGGAAAAAGCGATCCTAGTGGGATTGGAAAACGATGAGGCATACGATACCATCGAGGAACTTGCGGAGCTTGCTAAAACCGCAGGTGCAAAGATCGTCGGCCGAGAAACGCAAAAGCGACGCTCCATGGATCCGGCGACATACGTCGGTTCCGGCAAAGTGGACGAGCTCAAGCTGCTGGCAAGCGAAACGGAAGCGGAGCTTTTCATCTTTGATGACGAACTGTCCTCTACCCAAATCCGCAACCTCGAGGCCGCGTTGGGCAGGCGCGTCATCGACAGGACGACGCTCATTTTAGACATATTCGCGCAGCGGGCGCTGTCTCGCGAAGGTGTGCTGCAGGTGGAACTCGCCCAGCTTAAATACGGTCTCACCCGCCTTGCAGGGCAGGGCAGCGCCCTCTCCCGCCTCGGCGGCGGCATCGGCACACGCGGCCCCGGCGAAAAAAAGCTGGAGATTGACAGGCGGCGCATCCGTCGGCGCATCTACGAGCTGACCTGCGAGTTGGAAGAGGTTGACAAACAGCGCACGCTTCGCCGCGCACGGCGCGAAAAGGGCGCCGTGCCGCTCGTCGCCCTGGTCGGCTATACGAACGCGGGCAAATCCACCCTTCTCAACGCCGTAAGCCATGCGGACGTTCTCGCGGAGGACAAGCTGTTCGCAACGCTCGACCCGGTCGTGCGGCAGGTGGAATTGCCGCGCGGCACACCTGTGCTTTTTTCCGACACCGTCGGCTTTATCAACAAACTTCCCCACGATCTTGTGGACGCTTTCCGCTCCACGCTGGAGGAGGTTGTCAACGCGGATCTGATCCTCCATATCGTTGACGTATCCTGTCCGCACTATAAGGCGCAGATGGACGTTGTTGAGGGGGTGCTCTCCTCTCTGGGCGCGAGCGATCTGCCGTGTATCGAGGTCTACAACAAGGCGGATCGGCTTGCGGAAAAGCCCACGGGCAAACATGGGGCGCTGTATATTTCAGCACTCGACGGCGCGGGCGTAGATGATCTGCTCGCACGCGTGGAAGAAGAGTTGGGCGTTTTCCGCAAAACCGTGGAGGTGCTGATCCCTTACGCCAAATATGAGGCGATGAATTTTCTCCGCGGAGAGGGGCGCATCCTGAGCGAGGAGCATCTTGAAAGCGGCACGTTCGTGGCAGCACTGCTCGATGAAGTCGGCGCGAAGAAGCTCAAGCGCATGCTTGGGGAGGATGGATGAGCAAAAACGCCAAAGGAATGCTCCTTATCCTCGCCGCCGCGCTCGTTTGGAGCTTAAACTCCGTTCTCATCAAAAGCCTCGATCTGAGCGCGCTTCTCATTGCGGGGATGCGCGCTTTGTTCGCGGGCGTATTTTATGCGGCGTTTATCCGCCCGAAAAAGATCGTCTGGAACGGAAAGCTGCTGCTGACCCTCGCGATTTTCACCGTGCAAAGCGCGTGCATCGTCATGGCCGTCAAGCGAACGAGCGCGGCCATCGCTGTGGGTATGCAGTACACGGCGCCTATCTGGATCTATCTTATTTCCCGCGTCAAGGGATATCCGTTCTACTGGCGGCGCGCGCTGCCGCTCGGAATTCTGGCGGCGGGCGTCGTCATTTCGATGTTTTCCCGCGCGCAAAACGTCACCATGGCGGGCAATCTCATCGCCCTCTCCACGGGCGTATGGTTTGCGCTGCTTACGCTGCTCAACAAAGAGATCGGCAGCGACAATCCCATCGGCGTCGTCAGCCTTGAAAATTTGTTTATGGCGGCCGTGATTCTGCCCGTTTTCTGCCGCGGCAGCATCGGCGAGCTTTTTACGCTCGACACAACCTCATGGATCTTGCTTGCCACCTTGGGCATCGGTCAGTTCGGGTTTGGCTACGTGCTCTATACGATCGGGCTGCGCTACACGTCGAGCGCACACGCCTCCATGATCAGCCCTGTCGAGATGGTGTTAAGCCCCGTTTGGGTCGCGCTGGCCATCGGCGAACTGCCCGACCTCATCGGATTGATCGGCTTTGCCGTTATCATTGCGGGTATCGCGTTGGAGGTTGTTTTCACGCGAACATACAACAAAGCCGCGCTGACTGAAAGCGCGGCACATAGGGCGGAAAGCTGAATATTATCTGTTGAACCTTTCCATATAATCGCGCAGGAAGCTCGCCCGAATGATCGCATGGCGCTTCTTCATTTCCTCCGTGCGGCAATTTTCGATTAGATCCAGATACCGCGCGCGGACTTTTTTCATCACATCCTCCCATCCCACGGGTATGGTTTCCCGCGCGGCCTCGCCGAGCGCCGCAAGCTTTTGGACATCCCCCATACTCGCCTCGACAAGCGAAGCGAAGGATTCGGGCGTGTTGTCGCAGAGAAGGGCGTTATAGCCGTCCTTCACGGTTTCGGCGGCCGCGCTGCCGCGCGCAAGCACGGAGGGCGTCCCCATGACCGCCGCCTCGCGCATCACAAGCGAAAAGGTATCATAAAGCGAAGGAAAGGTAAAAAGCGTCGCGCACTGATACAGGCCGTCCAAGAGCGACGCATCCGAAACGTGACCTGTGAAGATCAAGCAGTCCGCAAGGCCCAACTCTTCCGCCCTGGTGCGAATGGCCTGTTCGTCCGGTCCTTGACCCGCAAGCACAACCGTGAAGCGCCTGCCGCGTTTTTTCAGCAGAGCCGCGCCTTGAAGGATGAGCAGAATGTTCTTTTTCCAGTTGAGCTGACCCACATAAAGCAGCACCGGCTTTGAAAGATCGATGTTGAAGCGCGCCGCCGCGGTCAGTTGATCCTCCGGACGGATGGGCCGCATCTCTGCGCCGTTCTCCATCACGACGATATCGCCGCGATAGCCGTAATCCCTAAGCACGCGCGCCGAGGAATCGCTCACGGCCCACACTTCGTTGCACCGCTCATAAAATTCAACCACGAACCGCACGCCGATGTTGGCGAGCAGTTCCGCGCGCGTAGCTTTATAAAAATCGTCGTAATACTTGGAATGGAAGGTTCCCACCAGCGGCACGTCATGCTTGGCGGCAAGGCGCAGCGCCTCCTGCCCGGAGAAAAAAGGCGTGTGTGCGTGCGCGATATCGAGGGTTGCTGCATCGATACGCTCGATATAATGCCGGTCGAGGATCGCGAGTCCCGCCTTGTATTGGGGTGACCCCGGCACGGGCATGCCCGTATAGTCGATCAGTTCAAACGGATAGCCGCCCCTGTAACCCGTATCCACCATAGGCGCGATCACATAACATTCATCCCCCATTTGGGGCAGCATGCGCGCGTAGTTATAAACCACGCGGCCGACCCCGTCCACGATGGGATAAAATGTGTCCGTGAATTGTCCGATTCTCATCGTTTCAAACTCCAAAGCACATGTTTTGTACTGTTTTCATGTTGTTGAACAGTATAATTCGACGCATATTCCGATTCAAGGGCTATCGACAACTTGTGACAGAAGGTTCACACATCTGTCAGAATTGCTCCGGCGGGTCATCCTCCGGCTCCGTTTTAACCCGCGGGATATGCGAATGTTTGGAATAGCTGCGATTAAAATACGGATCCCCCGCCACGAGCATAGGCCGCAGCGTGTCGTAGCAGCGCATCCTGACTTTTTCGGAGGCGTCGCCGATGCGCGGCAGCCTCGCGTGGAGAACCGCCCGCGCATACGGCGTATAGATGTTGGTGAGTCCCTTTCGCATCAGGCGTATGCACAGCTCAACGTCCGCTCCGCAGGGCATGTATTCCCCGTCCCCGTCATAACTCTCGTCAAACCCGCCGACGCTGTGGAAAACACCGGACCGGATGAACATGCACGCCCCGGACACCGAGGAAACGCCGCGGACGGTTCGTGTAAAGCGCAGTTTGCGCGCGCTCCCCTCCAGCTCGTTTTCGCCCGCGTACGGGCTTTCATACGTGCCGCAAAGCCCCGCGACATATCCTGCGTGCGCGAGCCGGCCAGCCTCATCCGTCAGCATGCAGCCGACCGCGCCTGCCGCCCGCCTACCCGCCTGCGCGCGCATTTCGCCGATCAGATCCGGCGTAAAAAGTTCCGCATCCGGCACGATGAACAAAAAATCATCCACGGGTACCGTCCCCGCCGCTGCGTTGCACAGCTTTGAAAAACCGCCTTTTTTGACGGTCACAATATGGGCAGCTCCGTTTTTTTTCAGGATTTCATAGTATCTGAGCGTCCGCTCGGATGTGCTTCCGGCGTCCGCGATGATCACGAGCGGTTCGTAAAAGGAGCAGGTTTCCTCGATGCTCTCCAAAAGTCGCCTTAACGCATCCTCCCCATCCTTGTTCGGGATGATGACAGCGACCTTCTCTCGGGTTTTCGGCTGCATCGTAACATGGAAGCTGCCTTGCCACATGCCAGCCGATACGACGCATTTTTCCGCCTTATGTTTCAGATAGTGTTCAACTGCGGAGCACCCTTCCGAATTGCCCGCGGGCTTGGGCGGGGCGGCCCGTGTCAGGAGCACGCAAGCGATATGCTCCGCGCTGCCGACCTTGACAAGGCAGCGCAGCGCGAACGCAAAGCTTTCGCCCGGGCTGACGGCATCCTTCATGCCCGGCGCCGCACATACGTCGTACAGCGCTTTTGATACCGCCACGGGCGCGCCTAAGAGATCGTAGGAGAGCGCAGTCGCCTCCGAATAATCCGGTTTCAGGATCGGCCTTGCGCGTCTGCCGTTGACAAGGCAGTCCTCGTCGGCATAAAACATTTTTGCTTCGGGCTTTGATTTTTGGCACTGCGCGATGTGGTAGAGCGCGTCGGGCGTGAGCGTGTCCCCGGCGCTGATGGTTATGACAAAATCGCCTTTTGCGGAAACCGGGTCGTTTGTGACTTCAAAATGCCGATAAGTCTGCGCATCCAAGGACGCGATGGTCTTCGCAGCCTCGCGCCCCGCCCCGCCGGGGATGGATATCACGAATTGGAGGGGATCGGAAGATTCGGTTTCCCCCTGGCGCGCAAGCTCCTCCGCATCCGGTTCCGTCAGTTTGAGAAAGGCCGCGTACCGTTCATCCTCGTCCGCAGGTTCGCCAGCAGCGCCGCGCTGGAACAGCGTGACGAGCCTATCGAACAGTTTAATCTTGGCTTCCTTGATCATGCCGTTAGTATGGCGGGAAGCCGTTCTCCTGATTCCTTATCGCCTGATCAGCTTCTTCGGCTCTTTGATTTCGCCCTCGTCGCTCACCGTGACGCAACGTATGCGTACATCCTCTACGGGGCGGTCGTTTCTGCCGGTCTGCACAGCCGCGATTTGATCCACAACATCCATCCCTTCGACAACATGGCCAAACGCGGCATATTGCCCGTTCAGATGCGGGGCATCCTTGTGCATGATAAAGAACTGCGAGCCCGCTGAATCGGGATGACCCGCGCGCGCCATGGAGATCACCCCGCGCTTGTGCTTGAGGGGATTGTTGATGCCGTTGGAAGAAAATTCACCCTTGATGCTCCATGTGGGTCCGCCCGCTCCCGTGCCGTCGGGACAGCCTCCCTGAATCATGAAATCCGGGATGACCCTGTGGAAGATCAGCCCGTCGTAAAAGCCTGTGGACGCGAGATGCAGGAAATTGGCGACCGTATTGGGCGCCGCGTTTTTATCAAGCTCCAGCTTGATGATGCCTCCGTTTTCCATTTCGATGGTAATCATGTTCCACTCTCCTCTTTTTATATAATAATCGTTTATGCGTAGAGAAAATGCATCGCAAGCGCGCCGTAAACGTTCAGCAGGATGCCGAAATAGGCCGCGCCCTTCTCCCATGCGCGCAGACGCGCCTCTCCCTCGCCCGTGCGCGGGGTCAGCAGGTAGTATGCGAATGCGAAGGGCAGCATATCCACGGTGTACCGTGCGCCGAACTGCCAGCCGCCGAAGGTTTTATGTACACACAACGCCAGCATAACCAGGGCTGCAGACCCCAGTAGCAAGGCGCGGACGGGGTCAAACGAGCGCTTTCGAAGATTCCGAAGGATCGCGCCAAACTGAAGCAAAAAAAACGGATTGGCAAGATAAAACATAAAACCGTTGAACAAGGGATAATCCAGCGCGAGGTTCTGTTTGAGCTTGATGGGCGTAAGCCAGATGTTGAAAAGGTTTTCGGCCAGATAGACTATGTTGAATTGCCCGTCCGGTGAAGCTGTGAATTCAGGCAGATAGTTGTGACCGAACTCGAGCGGATTGCCAAAGCGCGCCCAGTTCAGTCCCATATATCCTGCTGCAACGGCGATTACCGGCAGCCATGCTTTCCATTGTATAAAAGCCGTACGTAAAAAACCGCGCCGTCCGGCGGCATCCTGTTTATAGAAAAAGATGAACAGCGGGATGAAGGCGAACAACGAAAACGGTCTGCAGCCGACCGCGAAGGCGACAAAAAGATAGGAGAAGACGCGCTTTCCCTTTACAGCAAACCATATAGCGAGCAGCAGAAACAAAAAGTTGAACGACTGCGCCATGAACCATACGCCCCCGTTGGTGCTCATCCACATGAGGTTGCTGCCCCATACGAGGAAAAGGGCGATCAGCGCGCCGCCGGACGGAGAAAAGTGCGCGCGCAGGGCGAGCCGATAAGCAAGCGCCGCGCTCCCCATGGCAGCAAGCGCGACGATGAGGTTGTTTGGCGTATTTTCGCCGAAAATCACGGCGAAGGGAAGCATCACCACGGACGGGAAAGGCGGGAAGGAAACGAAATATTGCCCGTTGTAAACGGCAAGTTCAAGGTAATCGTAGTTCCGTCCGAGGGACAACTGCCCGCGAAGCCACGCGAGAGATTGAAGGGTGTAGCTATCCCATGCGCTGTGGGCGAGCAGGGTGCCGCCGAACAGGTCGTGCAGGAGCAGATAGCCGAGCGCCATCATGGTCATGAGCAGCAGCAGCGTCCCGCGCTGTTCCTTTTTTGTGGCTCGATTCAGCGTTTCCATACGAATTGATGCGCCTCCTCCTCGCCCCTGAGCACACGCAGAGCGCCTCCTAGAAGCGCCTCCATCTCGTATTCGCCCGGCATGATTTCAACCGGCGCAATCCATTCCACGCGCCTTTGTATTTCAGCGCTCAGCCGTTTGGAAAACGCGACACCGCCCGTCAGGATGATGCGGTCCACTCTGCCGCAAACGACCGTCGCAAGATCGCCGATGCCCTTGGCTGCGCCATAGGCCATTGCGTCGTACACGAGAGCGGCGTGTGTGTCGCCCAGCTCGATCCTCCGCTCAACCTGCCGCGCGTCCGCTGTGCCCAGATGCGCGCGAAGGCCCGCGTTTCCGCGAACCTTTTTGAGCATATCCCGATATGTATATTTACCCGAATAGCACAGTTCGATCAGCTGCTGCGCCTGCAGCTTGCCGCAGCGCTCCGGCGCGAAACCCGCGTCGTCGTCGCTGTACATATCGATTGCGCGCCCTTTGTGAAAAAGCCACACGCTCGTTCCGCCGCCCAGATGCTGCACGATGAACGTGCACGCTTCAAAGGGCTTATGCAGCACCTCCTCGGCGCACTTGCGCGCCATGGCGCGCGTATTGAGCGCGTGACCGCGACTCTGCTTCATGATTTCAGGAAGGCCGGTGATCCGCGCGACGGGTTCCAGCTCGTCCACCACGACGGGGTCGTAGATATACGAGGGTATGCCCAGCGGAGCCGCAATCGCGTACGCGACGGCACAGCCTACGTTTGAGATGTGCGCGTTGAGGTTCTGCTCCGAGCTGACGTACGCCACCATGTCGTCGTCGATCGGATAAGCGCCTGTTTGACAGGGCGGCAGCACCCCGCCGCGCGACACGATACAGTTGAGAGAGTTTGTATGAACCCCGTGCCTTTCAAGAGATGCAAGCACGCATTCTTTTCTGAAGTCCAGTTGTTCAATCGTTCTCTTGAAAACCTTGAGTTCATCGTCCGTATGTGCGACAGTTTCGCGATATAACTCCGTATCATCATCAAAAACGGCAATTTTGGTTGATGTGGTGCCCGGATTGATAACGAGTATCCTGTGCATCGTGGCATACCCTTTCGGACGCTCCCATCGGAGCGATTATGCGCGGCGTTGTGCCGCAGCATTATTTTACCACAGATCTGCGTTCCTCTCCATCACTATATCCGGCATATCCATAAAGCAGGCACTGGGAAAGGATCGCTATAAATTCCGTATTGGTCGGAGGCCATTCGTTAACGTTATCGTGAAAGAGCCTCAAAAGCATCTGCCGGTCGCCCCGCTCAAACGTTCGCTGAACCGCAAAACGTATGTTTCTCT
Organism: uncultured Clostridium sp.; assembly: GCA_964550295.1. Classification (GTDB taxonomy): domain Bacteria; phylum Bacillota; class Clostridia; order Christensenellales; family CAG-138; genus Phil1. The sequence goes on from CAZJYV010000039.1 coordinate 13,015, forward strand.
CGATGCCGGCTTGTGTGCATTTGAACCGCTCCTCCAATTTGGGGTAGACAAA
>CAZJYV010000040.1:0-3705 GCA_964550295.1 uncultured Clostridium sp.
CTCGTAGCCCATCGCCTTGAAGAAGGTGAACGCCATGCCGCCGCCGATGAGCAGAGTGTCGCACTTGGAAAGCAAGTTGGTGATCACGCCGATTTTATCCGCAACCTTCGCGCCGCCCAGAATGGCGACGAACGGCCGCACGGGATGTTCAAGCGCTTCGCCCATGAAGGCAAGCTCCTTGCCGATCAGAAAGCCTGCGACCGCGGGGAGATAGGCTGCGACGCCGGCCGTGGAAGCATGGGCGCGATGCACCGTGCCAAACGCATCCGACACATACAGCTCCGCGAGGGAGGCGAGCTGCTTGGCAAACGCGGGGTCATTCTTTTCTTCTTCCTTATGGAAGCGGAGGTTCTCCAGCAGGAGGATCTCACCCTCTTTCAGTTCCATCGCACGTTGCTCCGCTTCGGGCCCGATGCAGTCCGGCGCGAAGGAGATGTTTACATCCGGCAAAAGTGCAGCGAGGCGCTTTGCGACAGGAGAGAGCGAAAATTCCATTTTCGCCTCGCCGTCGGGACGCCCCAAATGCGAGCAGATGATCAGCTTCGCCTTATGTTCAATCAGATACTTGACCGTTGGAAGCGAGGCTGTGATTCTCTTATCGTCCGCAACTTCTCGCCCTTCGGTAAGCGGCACATTGTAGTCCACGCGCAGCAGCACGCGTTTGCCCCGGACGTTCACATCCTCAACCGTTTTTTTAGCCATTCCTGTATCCTCCTATATCAAATTTTAACCAATACAGATCGTTCCTTTTTTCCCGTTTCTTACCCGTTATCATTTTAACACATCCTCCGTATATTGCAAATTCGTTAAATGATGAACGGTGAAGTGCGCTATTGTGGACGGTTTCAGCGCCGCGTGTTATAATCCTCACATGAAGAAATTCTGTGCTTTTATCCTGACCGTATGCATGCTCCTTACATTGCTTTGCGCCTGTGGCACAAAGCAATCCGAGGCGACCGACCCGCTCGACGTTTCCGACACGTCTGCGGCCGGAGAAACGCCGCTTCCAGCCGACGCTTACGGGCACAACGCCGGGGTAAAAATCACGGCTTGGGCCGCTTATGTGTTCGAAGGCGCGAACGGTCCGACCCTCTATGGCGCTGTGGAGTATGAAAACACGGGCAACTGCCCCATCACCGTATCCAAAGCGAATTTTACCTTCGATGTAAACGGAACCGAAATCAAGCACGAATACGAACCTCCGCTCGGTGAATACACGATCGTCCTGCCGGGGGAAACCTCGTTTGAGGCCGTATGGCTCACGGGGCAAAGTGTTGCGGCAGGAACGTCAGTCACGCTTACGGCGTCCCTCACAGCAGTCGAGTCTGCTGCGCCAAACGTTGCGCTCAAAGCGGATAACCTTTATGCAGCGGACAATTATCCCGGTTTCTCCACGCTTTCGGGCAGGCTTGCCTGCACATCATCCGCCGGATGTTCGATGAACTTCGTGTATGTCGGCTTTTACGATGAGGCAGGCGCATTCCTCGGCGCTTGGTATTTCACAAAAAACGCCGTGCTCGAATCGGGTGAGGCGAAAAACTTCGTCATCAACATGCAGGATTTTCCTCTTGATAACCTCGGCTCCCGCGTGGCTTCCTTCAAATCCGCTGCGTTCGGCTTCGATCTTTCATGACGCAAACGATCATTTTGACAAACGAACAAGCGCGCCGCTTTCTGCTCCATAAGCAGGAGCTGATCGGTGCGCCCTCATACCGCGGCAAACAGGGGGCGCTCGCGTATATCCGCTCCGTCGGCTCCATCCAGTTCGACCCCGTGGATGTGTGCGGCAGGAATGCGGAGCTGGTTTTGCAGGCGCGCGTCGCGGGCTTTACAAAGGCAATGCTTTACAGCTTGTTGTATAAAGACCGGATCCTTGTGGATTATTTCGATAAAAACCTCTGCATCATGCCGATCGAGGACTGGCCCTATTTTGGTCGCTGTCGGTCTGTTTATCGGGAACACGCGCGCGGCAGGGCAGAAATAGATGCCGTGCGCGCCGAAATCCGCGCGGCAATCACGGAGCGCGGCGCGCTCTCCAGCGCGGATCTCGATTATGACAAAAAGGTCGATTGGTTCTGGAGCGATACGCGGCTTGCCCGCGCGGCGCTCGAACATATGTATTTCTGCGGCGAGCTTGGTGTGCATCATAAGAAGGGCACGATCAAATACTACGACCTCGCCGAACGCTGCATCCCCGAGAAAATCCTCTGCGCGCCGGAGCCTTATCCCGATGAGACGGCACATCAGGCCTGGCGTGTGGAGCGCAGAATCGGCGCGATCGGCCTTCTTTGGAACCGCGCCTCCGACGCGTGGCTCGGAATCGACTCGCTCAAGGCGGCGGAACGCGACCGCGCGTTCGACGCGCTTCTTTCCGAAAAGCGGATCGCCGAGGTACGGGTGTGCGGCATTGAAGAACCGTTTTACTGCCGTGTGCAGGATATGGAAACGATCGGCTGCATTCAATCCGATCCTACCCTTCGGAAGCGGTGCGAGTTCATCGCCCCGCTCGACTGCCTGCTGTGGGATCGCAAATTAATCCGCGCGCTGTTCGATTTCGATTATAAATGGGAAATTTACACGCCCGCAAACCAAAGAAAATACGGAAATTATGTGTTGCCCGTGCTCTATGGCGACCGCTTTATCGGCAGGATCGAGTTTGCGCGCGACAAGGCTGTTGCCGTCTCCATCAAAAACTTGTGGTATGAAGAAGGCTTGCGGCCGACGAAAACGCTCTCCGCCGCAATCGATATGCGCGCCGCGCAGTTTGCACACTTCAATTGCGGAACAACAGCGGGAGTATAGCCTATCGGCAGCAGCAGTCGAAGCGGGCTCTGTGTACAGCACCGATTTTCCACATATTTTCCGGGCGGCGTTCAGCCGTCCTTTTGTTTGTTTTAACAATAATTTACTCGCTGACGATCGACCAAATCCGCACAAAATATAGTCGAAAATCGTTCGGAGGTTCTTTGATGGAGATCGTCATTTGGATACTGGTTCAGGTCCTTTTATGTTTGGGGATCTATTGGCTGATGTCCAGAAAATTCAACAAAGCCGCAGGCATCGCGAAAAAGAACGCCCCGGTCAAAGTAAAACCTAAGGAAGAAGATCGGGAGCTTCGCGATCTTCGCGCCATGCGCGCCCGCGCTCTCAATATGCCCCTTTCGGAGAAAACACGACCCGTTCGCATGGAGGACATCGTCGGACAGGAAGAAGGCATCCGTGCTCTGCGCGCCGCCATGTGCGGCGCCAATCCACAGCATGTGATCATCTATGGCCCGCCCGGCATCGGTAAAACCTGCGCCGCGCGCCTTGTGCTGGAGGAAGCCAAGCGCCGGGCTGGATCGCCGTTCGACGTGGCGAGCTGCTTTGTGGAAATCGACGCGGCATGTGTGCGTTTTGACGAGCGCTCCATCGCAGACCCGCTGATTGGCTCCGTCCACGACCCCATCTATCAGGGTGCGGGCGTGCTGGGTACACAGGGCGTGCCGCAGCCCAAGCCCGGCGCGGTCACGCGCGCACACTGCGGCGTGCTGTTCCTCGATGAGATCGGCGAACTGCATCCCGTTCAGATGAACAAGCTTTTAAAAGTGCTTGAGGACAGGCGCGTTACGCTGGACAGCGCGTATTACGACCGTAGCGACCCGAACACGCCGGCTTATATAAAGGAAATATTTGAACGCGGTCTGCCCGCCGATTTTCGGCTGA
>CAZJYV010000040.1:3715-12905 GCA_964550295.1 uncultured Clostridium sp.
GTGCTTGAGGACAGGCGCGTGTTTTTTGACAGCGCGTATTATTCGCCCGACAACCCGGCAATTCCTCCGCACATCCATGATATTTTCCGCAATGGCCTGCCGGCTGTCTTCCGTCTGGTCGGTGCGACCACCAGAAACCCTGAGGAGCTTTCCCCCGCCCTCCGTTCGCGCTGCGTGGAGCTGTTCTTCCGCCCGCTCGGGCAGAAAGAACTCATACGGATCGCCTCGGGCGCGGCGGAGCGCATCGGTCTTTTGATGGATGAGGACGCGCTCACCGCCTGCGCGCAGTACAGCGCGTCCGGAAGGGACGCCGTAAACATCGTTCAGCTCGCTGGCGGCGCGGCGATGGAAGAAGGGCGCGCCCGCATCCTTGAATCGGATGTGCTGTGGGTAGCGCAGGTGTGCCGTCACGCAAGGCGGATCGTCAACAAAATTTCGGATGTTCCGCGCGCGGGCGTTTGTGCCGGTCTTGCCGTCGCAGGCGCGGGGCAGGGCGCCGTGATTGAAATCGAGTGCAGCGCGATACGCGCCGTACGCGGCATGGGCACGCTCTCCCTGGGCGGCATGATCGAGGAGGAGGAGCTTGAGGTGCGCGGAAGGCGGCTGCGCCGCAAAGGCACGGCGCGCGTGTCCGCGGAAACCGCCTGCGAGGCGTTCATGCGCTGCTTCAACCTCGATTGCCGCGATTATGACATCAGCTTCAACGTGCCCGGCGGCGTGCCAATGGACGGTCCCAGCGCAGGTATCGCGCTGTGCGTCGCCCTCATGAGCGCCATCACGGGCAAAGCCCCCGTTGCCCTGCTCGCCCTAACGGGCGAGATCACCTCGCGCGGGGAGGTGCGTCCGGTTGGCGGTGTTTCCGATAAGCTCGCCGCCGCGGCGGAAGCGGGCGCGAAGGTCATCATCATCCCCGATGTGAACTATGAGGAAAACTTTGAAAACCTGCCCGCGCGCATCGTACCCGTATCAGACATCGTTTCCGTCATGCGTACGGCCTTCGACATCCCCTGCGGGGAAGAATGGTTCGACGGCGTGATTCCCCTCATCGCGCACCCGGCGTAAACATAGGGTTGCCTACCGCCACATACGCGGCACGCGCCCTGCGGATACTTAAAACCCCATCCATCATTCATTCGGAGGCGTACATGGATTCTCTTTGGACGAAAGACCGAACACCCCCCGACTTTCCGACGCTTAAGGGCGACATTTCAACGGATGTGCTCGTCATCGGCGGCGGCATAGCCGGGGTGCTTTGCGCGCGGGAACTGACAGAGCGCGGAATCGACTGCGCGCTTGTGGAGGCGAAAACCGTCGGTTCCGGCGTGACGTGCGGCACAACCGCAGTGCTCACCGCCCAGCATGATACGCTTTATACAAAGCTGATCAAACGCTTCGGCAGGGAACGAGCACGGCAATACCTGCACGCAAATCTCGATGCGGTTGAACGCTTCCGCACGCTTGCCCAAAAGATCCCCTGCGACTTTGAGGATACGCCGTCCGTCATGTATTCCCTGACGGATGAGGAAGAATTCCGGCGCGAGGCGGAAGTCCTGCGCAGCCTCGGTTTTCATGCCGAATTCCAGAAAAAAACGCGGTTGCCCTTCGATGTAGCCGGGGCTGTTCGCTTCCCCGGTATGGCGCAGTTTCACCCGTTGAAGTTCCTTTGCGGCGCGGCGCGCGGGCTGAACATCTATGAGCACACGTTCGTGCGCAAGATCAACGCCGGCACCGCAATCACGGACAACGGGAACATTCGGGCAAACAAGATCATCATTGCAACGCATTTTCCCTTCATCAACAAGCATGGGCTGTACTTCATGAAGATGTACCAGACGCGCTCCTTTGTGATCGCGCTCGCCGACGCTCCTGAGCTGGGCGGAACATACGTTGACGCTTCGGAGAACGGGATGTATTTTAGAAATTACGGCGGGCTGCTGCTCGTTGGCGGCGGGGACAGGCGCACCGGCAAGGATGCCGGCGATTTCAACAAAGTACGCGACTTCATCCGGCACTATTTTGGGCAGACAACGGAAAAATACGCCTGGGCGGCGCAGGACTGCACAAGTCTGGATGGCGTGCCGTACATCGGGCGGTACAGTCCATCCATGCCGAACTTGTACGTCGCAACGGGCTTCAACGAGTGGGGCATGACTTCCTCAATGGCGGCATCCTCCATCCTCTCCGATCTGATTCAAGGTAAGGAAAATCCCTATGCACCTGTCTTTTCGCCACAGCGAAGCATGCTCAGGCCGCAGCTTTTCGCAAACCTCGGCGCGACGCTCGTAAACTTTGTGATCCCGACTACGAAACGCTGTCCGCATCTGGGGTGCGCGCTTCAATGGAACAAAGCGGAAAAAAGTTGGGACTGCCCGTGCCACGGTTCCCGCTTTGACGAGCGTGGCCGCCTGATCGACAATCCCGCGATGCGGGACGCGAAGATAAATGAAAAATAACAGCTCCGCGCGGAGACTGACGCTTAGGCGGAAAACGGGTCTGACCTCTCTTTGGGAATGCCGCTATGCAGCGGATTACACTCTTGACTCGAATGGAGAACGGCAGCGCGCTCAATCGGTTACCGCATATCGACCACGCATCATGTGGCGCTGTACATCATGCCAATCGCCTGCCTAATCTCCTTATAACAGGTACAGCGGCAAAGATTGGATTGCAGCCATTCTTCGATGATATGTTCCTCCGGCATGCTCGGATGCTGCCGCTTGAGCGCCCAGCACACCATCAAAAAACCGGATGTGCAATAACCGCACTGGAAAGCATTCGTTTCGACGAAAGCTTTTTGCTCCGCGCTCATGCCGCCGAGGCCTTCCACCGTGATGATTTCATGTCCCACAACTTCCGCTGCGAGCATCAGGCAGGATTTATTTGGCCAGCCGTCCACCACGACTGTGCATGCGCCGCAGTCCCCGTTTTTGCAGCCTGCCTTCGCACCCGTCAGGCCGCATTGGACGCGCAGCACGTCGAGCAGCGTGTCGGATGGGCGGATGGCAACCTCCCGTTCTTCTCCGTTCACATGCAGCATAACGACGGTTCTTCCTTCATATCTGACCATTTCCCCACCCCTCCAGAAGCGCGCGCAGCGTATTTTGAAGCACAAAAAGCCTGTATCTCCCTGAACCCTCCACGCCGTCGTGCGGCAGCGCGGGCAGGAGGGATGCCGCTTGTTCCGCGCGTGCGCCCGGGGAAAGCGAACGGTCGTTCAAAACCGACTCAATCGCCCCGCTTCTGAACGGAAACGCGCACAATCCGGAGAACCCGACGCGAAGGACATCGTCCTTCCAAAGGGCGGTTACATTCACGAGCGGGTAATCGATCTTTTCGTTTGCGGTTTTCTTAATGTGCGCATAGCGTGCCGTCAGCGCCCATAAAGGAACATGAACGGAAACGACCATCTCGCCCGGCTCGATGCGCATCGTTTCCCGGAAAACATCGCAAAGTGCAACCGTTCTTCCGCCCGAAGGCCCGTACAGCGTGACCTGCGCATCCGAAAGAAGCAGCGGCAAGCAGGCTTCCCGGTAGATGATCGTGCCGCACAGGTTGCCGCCCAGCGTAATGCGGCACTGATTGGTGTGATCCGCAATCCGCCCGCAGGCGAGACACATGAGTGGGAACAGCCCGGATTCTTTGATGGCATTGAGCGTGCAGGCCGCCCCGATGACAAGGCTGTCCTTCTCAGTGGCAAGTTCGTTCAGCTCCGGAATCGCCTTGATATCAATGACCGCATCCGGTTGGATCACCCCGGCGCGCGCCATAGAGATCACCTCGCTGCCGCCGCCGTAATAGAGCGCGGTTTTTCCTCCGGCAGTCAGCTGGGCGTAGGCTTTGACCGCTTCCGCAAGCGTGTCCGGTCGGCAATAGATAAACGAAAACGGAATCACATTTTTTCCTCCTCGCGCAAATGCCAGACCGTTTCAGGCATGATGGGCAGGGTATCGATCTCGAAGCTGAACGCTGCGCTCAACGCGTTCGCGAGCGCCGCAGGCATCCCGATCACGCCATGCTCGGAAAAGGGACGCGCACCGAATGGCGCGTCCTCCTCAGGGGTTTCCACAAAAGCGACGCGGTAATCCGGCTCCTGCCCGATATGCATGAGCTTATAGGTCCGCAGGTTCGGTGTGCGCGGGATGCCCTCATCGTCAAACGTCAGCCCCTCGCGGCTTGCAAGGCTCAACCCCATCGCCATAGCGCCCGCAACGCTGGATTGCATCGCCTGCGGGTTGATCACCTTGCCGACATCCATCACGGTGGACGCCGTGACGATGCGGTAGGAGCAATCGCTCCTGTCCGCCTCCACTTCGATAACCTGCGCGCCGAGCGTCCACTGCGGCCCTGTCTTGCCCTTGCCCGTAGTCGGATCGAGCAAACTCAGCCCCTTGAGCATGAAACCGCCGCGCCCGAGAGCCGGTTCCCCGACGGAAGCGCCGGCCGGCGTCTGATAGCCCTGCCCGATCGCCTTGAGCAGGATGAAACGTCCGGGATCATTCCTATTAAATACCCGACCACCGGCCACCTCGATTTCCTCCGCCGCGCAGCAGAGCGCCAGCGCGCCGTTTTGCCTGAGCTGGACGATTAAATCATCCGCAGCGCGCATCACAGCACCGCCTGCCATGTGTCCCGTCAGGCTTGCGACGGTTTTCCAATGTTCCGGCGCAACGCGGGTGTCAACGTCATGAACCACATGGACGTCGCAAGGGTCGATGCCAAGCTTTTCGGCGAGCATTTGCGCGAGGTACGTGTGACCGCCCGAACCCATTTCCACGACGCCGGTCAGCAGGTTCACGCTTCCGTCGGGATTGAACGTGATAAACGCGCCGGAAACGGCGTTGGTCGGCGGGTTTTCCGTTTTCCAAAAACAGGCCGCTCCTTTTGCGCGGACGATGTTTCCCCGAACGGGAATCGGCTTTCCGCCATCCCACTCGGAAAGCTCCCGCACGCCCGAAATACACTGCGCGAGATCTCCGACAAGGCTCGGCGTGCAGACAGACTGAGAAGGCGTCAGGTCGCCCGGCGAGATTGCGTTTTTCATCCGCAGCTCCAGCGGATCCATCCCGAGGCAGGCAGACAGCGCATCGAGCGTCCGCTCCACGCAAAACGTATACGATTCGTGAGCAAAACCCCGAAAGAAGGTTGCATAGGTATGGTTCGTATAGACGCACAGCGCGTCGCAGGTAAGCTGATCGACCCGATAAGGCCCCGTGCAGTCGGTCGCGATCGCTTTGGCCATGTTGGGCGCGATATCCGCATACGCGCCGCAATCGAGATGATAGGTCATTTCCGCCGCGAGAAGCGCGCCGTTCCTGTCCGCGCCCAGCCGAACAAATGCTTCAAGCCCCATGCGGCAGGGCGCCGATGCCATATCCTGTTCGCGCGGAATCAGGACGCGCACAGGTCTTCCCCCAACGCTTCTTGATGCAAGATAGGCGAGGATTTCCAGCATGACAGGCGCTTTTCCGCCGAAGCCGCCGCCCACGAAGGGAACGCGCACCTGAATTTGCCCCGCGGGAACCGAAAACGCTTCGGCAAGGACCTTGCGCACCGAATAGGGCGCCTGCGAGGATGTGGTGATCAGCACGTTGCCTTCCGGCGAGATTTCCGCGCGCGCGGTGCGCACCTCCATCGCAACATGATCCGACGGCGGCAGGTAAAAGCGTTTCTCCACGACGGCAGCGCAGCGCCCGAATGTAGCCTGCGCGTTCCCTTTGCGGATGCGATAACGGCCGGCGACGTTCGTTCCTTCTTCCGGAAGAACGTCCGCAAAAACCGTTTTATAGGAAATCAATCCTTCATGAATGAGCGCCGCGCCGCTTGCGAGCGACTGTGACGGTTTGAGCAGAACGGGTCGCTTTTCGTATGTAACATCGATCATTCGTACGGCCTGCTCCGCCGCAGCTTCATCAAGCGCCACAACCATCGCAACCGGCTCCCCCGCATAACGCACGATGTCACGCGCCAGGGCGGGTCTGTCCTGCAGAAGCGGGCCAAAGAGTGCATCGCAGTCCGCACCTGTCAGCACAGCCTTCACGCCGCGCACGCCGAGCACCTTTGAAACATCGGTTTTCAGGATGCGCGCGTGCGCGCAGGGGCTCGTTAGAAGCCGTGCGCAATAAAAGCCGGCTTCCGGCAAATCTTCCGTAAATTTCGCCCTGCTTGTCACTTTATCCCAGGCTTCCTTGCGGTGGATGCTTTTGCCAAGCGCAGACTCCACGTCCCACCCTCCTGATCTTGTTTTGTATAGGCTTTTCCAATCAAAGGATGCGTTATGCAAAGGATGTCAATGCGCGCTTCCGGCTTCAAGTATGCCGCCGATCGAAAAAAAACCCGGGCACAGACGCTCCGGGCGGTATTTCGTCAATGATCTCCTATTATGGTCAGTCGAAGTAATCCGTCGTCCCGGGCCTCCCGCTCCAAATGACGAGCAGGCGTCCTTGTTCAACCCCAATCCGCGCAGGCTCACCGGTGAAGGCATTGCTCACGCCCAACGGATAATCGCATGTGAGCGTTGCGCTCTCCAGCGGGTAGTCGAGTCCTTCAGCCGTGACGCCCAAGGCAGTTGCGCCCAACGCAAATACCGAAATGGTGCCGGTCTGCCCCGGCGCAAAGCGCAGGGAGCTGTTTTGCAGCAGCAGCGCGCTTTCTCCCTCGCCCACGAGGCAGCCCTTTGCGCCGTGCGCAACAAGATAAGCGAGCGTTTGCAGATTGGCAACGGTATGGTCCAGCCTGCCGCCGATGCCGCCCAGAATGATGAATTGACGGTACCCTTTGGAAAGTCCCAGCTTGACTGCGAGCAGCGTATCCGTATCATCCTTGCGCACGGGATGCCGGACGACCGTTTCCCCTTCTGGCACGAAGCCGAGAGAATCGAAATCGCCCACGACCAAATCGGGTTTGATGCCGCCAAGCTGACGGTACCCCGCGTCCGCCGCGATGATAAAATCCCCAAGCCCGATCGCAGGGAGCGGGCCAAAGGGAAGGGATGCGAATATGTAACAAATCGACATCAAAATCACCCGATGCAAATATACCATGTTCTCCCGTCGGAGAAAAAGATCCTCGCGCAGAACAGCCTGATTCTCCGCGAGAGGCGTGTGGTTTTCGCTACTTCAAAGTTGCAGGAACATGAATTTCGCCCTGCAAATAAAGTGCCGCCCTGCCGGCAATCGTGACGCGCGCGCCGCGATCTTCGCAATACAAGATGCCGCCGCGCTCCGATAGCTGCTGCGCCGTCATCTCGCGCTTATCAAGCCGTTCTGCCCAATAGGGAATCAGCGTGGCGTGGGCGGAACCTGTGACGGGGTCTTCCGGTATCCCCGCTTTGGGTGCGAAAAAACGAGAAACGAAATCAGCCTCGCTCCCTTTTGCCGTAACGATAACCGCAAAACAATCCGGAATCCGCAGCAGCAGTTCCATATCCGGCGCAAGTGTGCGCACTGCGTTTTCATCCCGCACCAGCAGCAGCAAATCCCGCGCCGTGCATGCTTCCAGCACCGGGCATCCGATCGCCTGCTCCATCAGCGGGGTGACCCGGACATCCCGCGGTTTTCGCGCAGGAAAATCCATTTCAAACAGCTCGCCCCGCTTTGTTACCTCGAGCAAGCCGCTCATCGTATGGAAACGCATGGCTTCTGTGCCGGGACGGATAAAATGGGCAATCACATAAGCGCTCGCCAGGGTTGCGTGCCCGCATAAATCGATTTCAAGCTTAGGTGTAAACCAGCGCAGATCAAACGCATCCCCATTGGGCAGCACGAAGGCCGTTTCCGCCAGGTTGTTCTCCGCCGCAATATTCTGCATGGCGGCATCGTCCAGCGGGGCATCCAAGATACAAACTCCGGCAGGATTTCCGTGAAAAATCCGATCCGTAAACGCATCGACAACAAAGTATTTCATGACGCGCCCATCCCTTTCCGAACAATCTATTGCAGCTTATGTTTATTATACCGTAATTTTCCGGTTTCTGAAAGCGGCGATGCTGTGATCGCCCTCTTTCATCTGCGCACGGGCACCCCGTCGTCGAAGATATTGAGGAATCCCGTGTCACACATATTCGCAAAACGATGCATTATTGCTATAATAGGAACAGGCGTATCTAAGGATCCCCCGCTTGCATGAACAAAGGAGACTATCCATGACCGTTGCGTTCGGCACATACGAAACCCTCTGCCTCAGTTTGCAGGGCTTGATTGCGGACGAGCCTGATGCCTTAGCCAATTTATCCAACGCCGCAGCCCTTATATTCCACAGCATGGAGCGGATCAATTGGGCGGGTTTTTACCTGCACAAAGAAGGTCAGTTGATCCTGGGGCCTTTCCAGGGAAAGCCGGCATGTATCCGCATACCTTTGGGAAAAGGTGTCTGCGGAACCGCCGCCCTAAACAGGCAATCTGTCGTCGTGCCGGACGTGCATCTGTTTGCAGGGCATATCGCCTGCGACGGGGCGTCCGCATCGGAAATTGTGATACCGATCATTCAGGATAACGAGTTGATCGGCGTGCTGGACATCGACAGCCCCGTCAAGGCCAGATTCGGGGAAGAGGACAAGCTGGTGCTCGAGCGTTTTGTGGAAATTCTCAACGCTCACATTCGCTGGGAACAGCTGCTCATCGAGGCGCGGCAGACGCGATAAACACCCAAAGCAGGAGGAGAGAACGCGTATGACCAAAATCATCATGTACGGAGCGGACGCCTGTCCGGACTGCGTCACGGCAAAGGCGCGTTTGGCGGCATCGGACACTTTCGAGCTGGATGAGCGGGATATCACGAAAAGCCTGAAAACGCTCAAGGAATTCCTTTTTTACCGCGATCATGACGATCTGTTTGCGCCCGTTGTTCGGGCGGGCAAAATCGGCATCCCCTTTTTTATTCTGGAAGACGGGTCGCACACGTTTGAAATGGACGACATCCTCAAAGGCGAAGCATACGCGCCTGCCGCAAGCGCCTGCTCAATCGATGGGAAGCAGTGCTGAGTGTACACCGAAAGCTTTGCTTTCAACCTTTCGATAAATGCGATAAAACATCATTTTGGTTGTCACTCAGACGAAGCGATTTTGCTTCATCTGCGTGCGGGCAGGAGGTTGAATCCTCTCTTATTGCTCCATATAAAAAAACAGCCCGAAGGGCTGTTTTTTTGGAGCGGGTAATGGGACTCGAACCCACTATCTCAGCTTGGAAGGCTAAT
>CAZJYV010000041.1:0-12632 GCA_964550295.1 uncultured Clostridium sp.
TTTCCCAGCCGCGCGCTTCGGCCGCCGCGACCATCGCATTGTAGCAGGCCGCGCCCCAGCCGCCGTCGCTGATGCTTGAGTCGCAGATCATAGCGACTTTATAGACCTTTTCCGCATCGGGCGATTCGTTGGGCTGCGCGCTGCATGCAATCATGGCAAAGGCCATCACGGCAACCAGCAGGAGTGCAAGTGTTTTCTTCATTATTCGTGTTTCTCCTTTTATTTTTATAAAATGCGGCTGAGCCGCAAATTTAATATCGGGTTGGATGCGTCAGCGTTCCTCGCGCAGGTACGGCTGACCCTTCGCTTTCGGTCCGGCTTTTTTTGCGCCCAGAACCGTGAGTGCGGCGAGTGTGCAGACATAAGGGATCATCTGAAACAACTGGTATGGCACATCCTTGCTGATGATCTGCAGGCGGAGCTGCAGCGCGTCGAAGAAGCCGAACAGCAGGCAGGCCATCAGCACGCCGGAACTCGTCCAATGGCCGAAGATGACCGCGGACAGCGCGATGAAGCCGCGCCCGGCGACGATGCCGTCCGAATAGGTGTTCACGTAGCAGGTGGTCAGGTAAGCGCCGCCGATGCCGGCAAGCAATCCGCAGATCACGCTCGCGATGTATTTCTGACGCACCACGTTGATGCCCAGCGTTTCCGCCGCTTTGGGATATTCGCCAACCGCTTTGAAGCTCAGTCCGGCCTTTGTTTTATTGAAGAAGATGGCGGTTACAACCACCATGATATAGGCGAAGTAGACCATGGGCGTCTGGTTGAACAGCAGATCCCCAAGGAAGGGAATGTCCTTGAGTACGGGGATTGCGACGGTTTTCATCAGGTTCGCCTGCGCGAGGGAGGAGCTGACGCCGAAATAAACGCGGTAGATGAACGAAGCGACAGCGGGCGCGAAGATGTTGATCGCCATGCCGTAGACAATCTGCTGCGCGTTAAGCGTAATGGTGCAGAACGCGTAGATCATGTTGACGAGTATGCCGCCCAGCGCGCCTGCCAGGATGCCAAGAAACGGGCTGCCTGTTAGATAGCTGGTCAGGAAGCCCGCCAGCGCGCCGAACGCCATGATGCCGTCCAGCCCGATGTTGACCAGGCCCGCGCGCTCGCTGTACAACTCGGCGATTGCCACGAGCAGCAGCGGCGTTGCCATCCTGACGGTGGAGAGCAGCAAATCCGATCCGAAATTCCAGGTGAAGATTGCTTCCATACCGCTTAGCCTTCCTTTACCGGATTGTTGAAATGCGTGATGACAAACTGGCGTATCGTCGGCAGTCTCACAACCGCAGTTCCAGCGACGGCGAAAACAATCACCAGCGCCTGGATGATATCGACCACGCTCGTGGGCACGCCGGAACCCGCCTGCATCGTTGTGGCGCCCGTGCGCAGGATCGCAAAGAAGATGGCGACGAGCACGCTTGCCAACGGGTTGAGCTGCGCGATGAGCGCGACGGCCACGCCGTCAAACCCGAAGCCCGCGCCGTAGCCGCTCATGAGCCTGTACTGCGTGCCCAGCAGCTCGCTCGCGCCGCCGAGGCCCGCAATCGCGCCTGACACGACGAAGCTGATCAAGATCAGCCGGTTTACGGGGAAGCCCTGGAATTTGGCCGCTGTCGGGTTCAGACCGACCGCGCGCAGCTTAAAGCCGTTGGATGTATAGAAAAGGAAGTAATAAATCAGCACAGCGAGTATGAGTGCCACGAGCAGACCCCAGGTGGCGCGCATACCTTCAAACATGCGGCCGAGCTTGCTGACATCGGGTACGGGTTGGGTCTGCGGCACGCTGCCTTCCCGCAGAAGCTCTGTATAGGTCCAGCCCATGAACAATATGGCGACGTAGTTGAGCATGATGGAAACGATGATTTCATTCAACCCGCGCTTGATCTTCAAAAAGCCCGGTATCGCTCCCCAGAAGCCGCCTGCGAGCGCACCGATGAACATCGCGAGTACGGTCGCGAGCGGCCCCGCGATCCCCAGACGCAGCACGACCCAAATCGCGGCCACGCTGCCCGCCACGAACTGCCCCTCGCCGCCGAGGTTGATTACGCCGCATCGATAGGCAAAACAAGCGCAGAGGCTTGTAAAAATCAGAGGTGCAGCTTTCACGAGCATCGTGCCGATGTTGGTTTGGCTGCCTAAAGCGCCTTTGATCAGATTGTTCGCCGCATCCCATGGGTTGGCGCCGAGGGAGGCGATGATGATGCCGCCGATGAGGAAGGCGAGCAGCACGGAAACCACCGGCACAATCAGGGATATGGCTTTGTTCGTCGCTCGCATAGCTCCTCCTTCTTATTTGCCGGCCATCGCGAGGCTGATTTCCTCGATTGGCGGGTTTTTGCCGGAATATTCGCCCATGACCTGACCTTCGAACATGACGATGATCCGGTCCGACACCTCCAGAACTTCGTCGAAGTCGGCGCTGATGAGCAGCACGGCGCTTCCCATATCGCGGGATGCGATCATGCTGTCATGCACGAAGCGCGTTGCGCCGATATCCAGACCGCGCGTCGGGTGTACGGCCACCAGCAGCGACGGGTTGCCCTCCAGCTCGCGCGCAAGGATGACCTTTTGCTGGTTGCCGCCGCTCAGATTGCGGGCTTCCTGCTCGACGCTGATGCAGCGGATGTCATATTTTTTCTTCATGTTTTCAGCATGTTTGCGCATCAGGTTCTTTTTCATGAACCAGCCGTGCGCGGCGGAATAATCGCTTTTGTCGGTTTCCTTGAGCAAAATGTTCTCGCACACCGTCATGTTGCCGATCAACCCCATGCGGTTGCGGTCCTCCGGAATATGCGCCACGGAGCGGTCGATGAAACCGTTGGGGTCAAACACGGCAACCCGCTCGCCGCTGACGTCCACCGTGCCGCCATCCGGCGCGATCACGCCCGTTACAAGCTGCGCAAGCTGGCTCTGGCCGTTTCCGTCCACGCCCGCCACGCCGAGGATCTCGCCCGCGCCGATGCGGAAGCTGACGCCTCTGAGCCCGTTGTGCTTTGAGGTTTTATTAAAATCCACGTTTGAAAGCGACAGAATGCTTTCGCCCGCATGCTCGACTTTTTCGTATTGGCAGGGAATCAGTTCCCGCCCGATCATCAGGTTGGCGAGCTCCTTGCCTTCCAGCTCGTCCCGCTCAAGCGTTTTGATCGTCTGACCGGCGCGAAGGACGGTGACCCGGTCCGATATGCGCAGCACCTCGCGCATCTTGTGACTGATGAAAACGATGCTTTTGCCTTCTTGTTTGAGCTTGGCGATCACCTCGAACAGCCCCTCCACCTCAATATCCGTCAGCGCGGCTGTGGGCTCGTCCAATATGAGCAGTTCTGCGTTGCGGTAAAGCGCCTTGAGGATTTCCACACGCTGCTGCTCGCCTACGGATATATCCGTGACCAGGTTGTCCAGCTGCACGTTCAGCCCGTATTTTTTTGACAGGTCGCTGATGGCCGCCCTGGCCTTATCCTTTTTGATGAAAATCCCTTTTTCACGCATGTCGCCCAGGATGATGTTTTCGAATACGCTCATCGCTTCAACCAGCATGAAGTGCTGGTGCACCATGCCGATTCCCTGTTTAACCGCTTGCGCGGGCGATTCGATCCGCGCTTTTTTTCCGTGCAGATAAATATCGCCCTCGGTCGGCTGATAAAGGCCGATCAGAACGTTCATCAGCGTGCTTTTGCCTGCGCCGTTCTCGCCCAGCAGGGTGTGCACTTCGCCTGCCCGCACGGAAAACGTGATGTTCCGGTTGGCATAAAAATCGCCGAATCGCTTTGAAATGTGCTCCATGCGCAGGATGTCTTCCATAGGCGCTCCCTCTTTGAAGTGTAAGATGGTGGTTCATTGCCTATTTCGCAGTTTTCTCCTTAATAGTATCATCCATGCATACGGACAGCAAGATATATCATCAAAAAAACTAAAAAATATTTTGCCAGCCTAACAAAAAGGCAGGATGCCGAATCCCCTGTCGAACCCTGCCGGCGATGCCCGAAAACTAGAGGTTTCCGGTTATGGTGAAGTACAGGAGCGCCGCGTTGAACAGGATAATCCCGGATACGATCAGACCGCCGAGCGCGCCGACCCATTTTTGATTGGTCAGCTCGCGCATGTACGCCGGTTGACCCGTGATGATCAGCAGCGGGATGATGGCGGCAGGAAGCGCAAAGCTCAGGCTGACCTGGCTGAGCACAAGCGCCTTCATCGGGTTAACGCCGCAAAGCACAACGAGGATTCCCGGCAGCATCGTGATGAGCCTTCTCAGGGTGAGAGGCAGCTTAAAATCGACAAATCCGTCCATCACGGTTTCCCCGGCCATCGCACCGACCGATGAGGAGGAAAAGCCGGAGGCAAGCAGCGCGATGCCGAACGCTCCGCTCGAAAGGGTGCCGAGCAGCGGCTCAAGCGAGCGGTGCGCGCTTTCGATGGTGTCCACGATCATACCCCGCCTGTAAAAAACCGCCGCGGAAACGATGACCATCGCAGCGTTCACCACGAAGGCGATGTTCATCGCGATGGCAATGTCGATTTTTTCCATGCGCAGGTGATTCTTTTTTTCCTCAATGCCGGGATCATGGTTGCGGCTCTGCACGAGCTGGGAGTGCAGGTAGATAACATGCGGCATGACCGTCGCCCCGAGCATGCCAACCGCGATGAGCACAGCCTGCCCGTTCGGGAGGGAAGGCGCCAACGTATGCAGGGCAACCATCTGCCAATCCGGCTTGGCGAGGAACAGCTCGATCGAATACGCCGCGCAGATGATGCCGACCAAAATGGTAATCACGATTTCAACGACCCGCTGGCCGTACTTTTGCAGGTACAGGATACCGAACGTGACGGCGGCGGTCAGCAGAACCGACCAGGATAACGGGATTCCGAACAGCAGGTAAAAACCCAGCACGCCGCCGAGAAATTCCGCCATGGTCGTCGCCATTGCGGCGAGCGCAGCCACGCAGTAAAAAAACCAGTTCATTCGTTTGGAAAACACTTCGCGGCACATCTGCGCCAGATTTTTGCCGGTGGCAATGCCAAGCTTGGCGGACAGAATCTGCAGAAAGATGGCCATCAGGTTGCTCCAGAGGATTACCCATAGGAGGTTGTAATTGAACAGCGAACCGCCGCTGATGTTGGTCGCGAAGTTACCCGGATCAACATAGGCGACGCTGACGATGAACGCCGGCCCGAGAAATTTAAGCAGGTTCAGAAAACGTTCCCGCATCCCATGCCGCGTCTTGTCGGGTTTTACGGTGCGCGGCGTGGCCTCATCTGTGCTCAGTCGGTTCATTTGTCTGACGGTTCTCCTTAATCTGCATATTAGCCGAAACTAAACTTTTTGCCTGATATAAACTATGTGTACCGGCGCTGTTCGGTTACAGACAGGCCGGTTCTGACTGCGCGGGGGCGCGAATAGGCTTTATGTGAAGATCAAGCGGGCGGTGTATCGATGGAAAACGACTTTCGGACCTTTAATGAGTACATGAAAAAGGATGACCGTTCCCTGACCGCGTCGATGGAGGACTATCTGGAGATGATCTACAGGCTGTCCGTCAACACGGGGTTCGTGCGCATCCATGAGCTTTCGGACGCGCTGAGCGTGCAGCCGCCGTCCGCCACGAAAATGGTTCAGAAGCTCCACGAGATCGGTCTGCTTAAATATGAGAAGTACGGCTACATCATGCTTGAGGAGAAGGGCAGCGAGATCGGCTGCGCGCTTCTCAAACGGCACAACACGGTGGAGGCGCTGCTGAAGATCCTTGGCATCTCAAAAAACGCGCTTCTGTCCGAAACGGAAAAGATCGAGCATACGGTGTGCGACGAAACCATCCGGCGCATCGAGGATTTTATCGGTTTTGTCAGGCAGAATCCGGATGTCGCCGTGCGGTACGGGGCGTATAAGGAGAACCGCGGCGGCGGCGCGGGCGGCGGGGCGGACATCCGATGACCTCCGCGCGGGGTACCTGTTTTCGCGGCGGTTCTATGTTCATTCGGCAATGAACCATGTCAAAATCGGAATTGATATGCGGACGCGTTTCTGATATTGTGTAAGTCATTCAATTTGATTCAAATCCGGGCAACGGAAAAGCGCCTTTTCATGCCCCGCACGGCCGTGCGGAATGGGAAATAATGATGAGCGGCAGGAGATATCGTGTATGCGGACAAGCAATAAGGATCGGGCAGCGCTGGTGCTGTGGGCGTCTGTGGGCGTGCAGCTTTTTTCGGGCATCCTGTATATCTGGAGCATCGTAAAGGATCAGCTGATCGCGCAGTATCATTGGAGCGATGCCGAAGCGACGCTTCCGTACACGCTCGCAACCATCGTGTTCGCGGTGTCGATGTTCTTCGCAGGGCTGATTCAGGATAAAAAAGGACCGCGCATCATGGCGTCCGTCGGTACGGTCATGCTCGGGCTTGGCCTGATCCTGTCAGGGTTTGCCAACACGGTCGGGCTGATGATCCTAACGTTCAGCGTCGTGGTTGGCGCGGGCGTGGGCATCAACAACGTGGCGACGACGCCCGCCGCCGTCAAATGGTATCCGCTGAACAAAAAGGGAATGATTACCGGGCTGGTCGTCGCAGGCATCGCGATGGCGTCCGTGATGTATTCGCCCCTCATCAGATACCTGACCGGAACGTTCGGTCTGACGAAAGGCCTGGTTTACCTCGGCATCGGCGTGCTTGCGGTTTCCTTCACGCTTGCGCAGTTCGTGCGCAATCCGCCGCCGGGCTATGTGCCGGATGGCTCCGCAAGCCTAAAAAAGGCCGCGCCGGGTGGGGCGCAGGCCGTTGAGATGAACTGGAAACAGATGCTCGGAACAGCCGATTTTTATAAGTTGTTCGTCATGTTCGCTTTTTCCGCCTCGGCCGGGCTGATGATCATCGGCCATCTGACCAAAATCGCCAAGCTGCAGGCCGGTTGGGACGGCGGTTTTCTGCTGCTGATTTTAATCGCCATCTTCAACGCACTCGGCAGATACGCGGGCGGCGCGGTATCGGATAAAATCGGCAGGGTCAACCTGATGCGCATCGCTTTCCTGCTGCAGGCCGCCAACATGGCCGTATTCGGCCTGCTGGATCAAGCCGCGACTCTGGCGCTGGGCGTCGCGGTCGCGGGGTTGTGCTACGGCGCGACGTTTTCCGTGTTTCCCGCGACAACGGCTGATTATTACGGCATCAAAAACCTTGGCGCGAATTACGGCATGGTGTTCATGGCATGGGGCGTGGGCGGTGTGCTGGGACCCCAGATCGCCGGCGGCATCTTCGACGCAACCGGAAGCTATCGGCCGGCCTATTGGCTGGCTTTCGCCCTGCTCCTGCTGGCAGCGGGAGTTTCGTTTTCGCTTAAAAAAGGCGGTACGGCAAAAAATAAATGAGAGGACTTTGTTCAAGTAAAGCCGGAGTGAAAAGCTCCGGCTTTTTAATCAACCTTTGTATTCACACTGAGCGCCTTAGCCAACCGCCTGACGACGGGGTTGCGGTTGGCATCGAGCCAGATGGCGCTGACGTGGGAAAAATCGCTGTCCGGTATGGGAATCATGCGCACGGCGCTGTCCTTTTCCAGACGCGTATTCCTGTCCAGAATGGCGATGCCCATCCCCGCCTCCACGCACAGCAGCAGGCTTTCGAGGGAGGTGAGCTCTCGGACGATACGCGGCGTAAAGCCATGCACCTTGCATTGCTTGACCATCAGCGCGTACCCGTTGGGCGATTCCTCCGGCGAGATGGCGACAAAATCCTCATCCGCCAACATATCGAGCGTCAGATCTTCAATGGATGATTTCGGGTTGTTGAGGTTGACGGCCAGCGCGCCGCGTGATTGCAGGATGATCTCCTGCTGCGCGCCTTCGATGGTGTCGATCTCAAACGAAATCGTGATGATCAAATCGTAATACCCGTTCTGCAGACCGCGCCGCAGGTTGCTGAAACTGGCGCGCTCCAAGCGGATATCCAACTCGGGGTGCTTGCCCGCGAACGCGTGCATGCGTTGCATGATCACCCTGTTCATCTCCTGCGCTTCCAGAACGCCGACGGAAATGTCGCCCACGATGTCCCGACCGATCGTCCGGGCGCGCTCGAGGGCGTGTTCGGTCAGGCGATACACATCCTTGAGCTGTTCGTAAAGATACCGCCCTGCCGGGGTCAAACGGACCCTGCGGTTCGTGCGGAAGAACAGCGCGGTGCCGACCTCCTTTTCCATCAGCGCGATCTGCTTGCTCAGGCTCGGCTGGGAGACGAACAGGTTCTTTGCCGCTTCGGAAAAATTTTCGTGGCGCGCGGCTTCGACAAAATAGTGGATGTTCGTAAGGGTCATCGCGGAACCTCCGTCAACGCGCAAATTTGCTGCGGACGAATCGAGCCGGAAATAGCGACCAACTGCGATCAATCCATTCCGTTTTGGTTATGAATGTTTCCGATTTATGTATTTCACATATCCGTCCGGTTTCGCTATGATGAATTTGTGAATCAAGGGTCTGTCGTATGAAGCAGACTGATGAACACCATGCCTGATCTATTTGAAATATAACCATAAAACAATAAGACATGCAAGGGTTTCCAAAAATAACGTAAGGAGGATTACGATGAAGGTACTTGCAATTTCCGGCGGCTCAAAAAACGGCAGCAATGATTGTATGGCCAAAGAGGCATTGATGGGCGCGAAGGAGCAGGGCGCGGAAATCGAATTCGTTCGCCTGCTGGATTTGAATCTCAAGCCTTGCACAGGTTGCATTTCATGCGTCAACAGTCTGATGAGCGGCGGCAATGGAGACTGCGTCATCAAGGATGACTATAAATGGCTTGAGGAAAAAATCCTTGATGCGGACGCGCTGATTTTTGCGATGCCCGTGTTTGAAAAGGGTGTGCCCGGCATCATGCACACGCTTCAGGACAGGCTTTGCGGCCCCGCGCATGATACGGGCATCAATATCGTTGCCGGCAAAATAGCCGAGCAGATGGGCAAACCCGGCCCCGACCCCAGAAAGTTCAAGAAAAAGGTCGTTTCCTATATCGGCATCGGCGGCAGCGACTGGAATGCGCGCGTCGCCTGCGACTTTGACCTTGCGGCGATGTCGGGTATGTGGATCGTTGTGGAAAACGTTGCCTTCCAGTGGGCGAAATCCATCATCATCCAGGATGAAAACGTTGCCAAATGCCGCGAGATCGGCGTCAATATCGCAAAAGCCGCCGCGGATGTGGATAACGCGAAACGCTTGGGCGATCAGGGCGTTTGCCCGTGCTGCCACAACCGAAATTTCCACATCTTTGCGGACGGACGCGCCGAGTGCGAGGTGTGCGGCATCATCGGCAGGCTCGTGTTCGAGGGTAAGAATGTGCGCTTCGATTTTCCCAAGGAAATGTGGGAACACGCCCACACGCTCATACCGGGCAAGATGAAGCATATGGACGACATCTACCGCAACGAAACCCAGCTTGTCGAGGATAAGAAAAAGCCCGAGTTCAAGCAGAGGGTTCAGGCGTACAAAGAATTTATTTCGGCATCAAAGCCTGAGTGATTTCCATTATAAAATAAGGAGGGTTAAGCAATGGGTCAGAAAAACGACAAGAGTTTGTCCATGATGAAGAGCAATTTCGGCGGCAGAGGCTGGATTGTGATGATCCTGGTGGGATTCTCGATTTTCCTGCAGTCGTCGATCATCAACGACTCGCTCAACGTGACGATTCCCGAGTTTGTGAAGGCGTACGGCTGGGATATCAACGCGCTCTACATGCTGTCCACCGTCACCGCTTGGGTTGCGGTTCTCGGTGCCGCACTCTGGGGCAGCCTTTCGCTCAAGTCCGCGAAGATGGTGTGGGTGCTGACCCTGGGCATCTCGGTTCTTGCGCTGGTGTTCTGGAGCCAGGCGAACAAGTTCTGGATGTACGTTGTCGCGCTGATGATCGTGTCCATCATGGGTCAGGGCTTCAACTACACGGCCAGCTATACCGTAGTGAACAACTGGTTCCCCCGCAAGAAGGGTCTTGTGATGGGTTGGGTAACCATCGGTTTCCCGATTTCCGCGCTGGCGACAACGCCGCTGATGCAAATGGGCATCGTGCCGAACCTCGGGCTTCAGGGCGTCTATCTCTTCTACGCAGGCCTGGCGGTGGTTCTGACGGTTCTCGTGCTGCTGTTTGTGAAAAACTTCCCCGAGCAGGCAGGCAAGTTCCCCGATAACGACAAGTCGCTCGATCGCGCTACGCTGGACAAGGAGCTTGCCGAAGGCATCGCCTACGCAAAAACGAGCCCGTGGACAGCTAAAAAGCTGCTTAAGACCGGCAACGTTTGGCGCATCGGCCTGACGTACGGCGTGTTCGGCCTGATCTCCATCGGCGTGATGACGAACTTCTTCCCCCGCGCGCTGCAGGCCGGTTATTCCGAGGGTGAAATCATCCCCATGCTGATGGTTACGGGTCTCGTCGCCTGTATCGGCAGCTACCTGTGCGGACTTCTTGACGCGAAGGTCGGCCCGAAGAAGGCGAGCATCATGACCATGTTCCTCGCCGTCGCTGCGCTGCTGATCAACATCATCCCCTCGAAGGTCGCCATGTATATCTCGCTGCCGATGATCGGCGTGCTGCTGGGCGGCTCCGCCAACTACCTCGTTTCCATCACGACCACGGTCTGGGGGCGTTACGATTTCCCGAACGCGTACCGCATCATCCTGCCAATGCACTGCTTTGTTGCGGCGCTGGGCGTATCCATCATCGGCGTGATCGGCAACACGGTGAGCTACACGGTGGCGTACCTGGTAGTCGCCGGTATTGCACTGATCACCGCTCTCTTCATGTTCGGTATCAAGGAGCATGCCGAAGTGCAGGAATCCGAGGCGGGCAACGTCAAGGCATAAAGGCAGGCGGAGCGTTTCCGCCGGAGCCGATCACATACGATAAACAGAACGGGCGCCGGATAGAAAATCACCGGCGCCCGTTTGCTTTTTTCGGATGCTATTCCAGCTTCATGAAAGCCATCGTCAGCAAAATGCGCGCGCGCTCCGACCCGCTGCGAATGTCCAGGGCGAATTGCTCCTTGATTTTATTGATGCGGTAAAACAGCGTGTTTTTGTGGATGTTCAGGTGCGCCGATACCAACGTGGGGTCATCCACATATTCCAGATACGCTTCAAGCGTGGCAAGCAGGTCGGAGCCGTGCTTCTTGTCATAGTCGGACAGAGCGATGACAGCAGGGTGGCAGAAGTCCGGCAGGCGGTTTTTCTGCGCGATGAGCGCGCCGATGTGATACAGCGCGTAATCCGCATATCGGTACAGCAGACATTTTGGGTGCAGCTGGCCGCCCAACTCAAACGCGCTCAGGCATTGACGGTAATATTTTTTCAGCTCGAGGATTTCGCCAAAAGGCTCGCTGAGCGCGGCGTAGAGGTGGTTGGTGGTCAGGTATTCCGCAATCGCCTCCTCGGGAAGCTGCTGCTCCTGTTGCTGGGGGGGCAGCGGCAGCAGAAACACGATCTTGCTTTCGTAGATGACCCAGCGGCTGCCAGGCAGCAGCTTTTGCACCTGTTCGCCGATGAGTTGGGCCCTGCGGTCGAAAACGCCGTAGTTTTTGTCAAAAACCGTCAGCAGCCGCATGGTGTCGGAGAGAACCCAGCTCAGCTGCTTGGAGCGTATCTGCGCGGTGCGCGCATCCCGCACGCGCTCCTCCAGCAGGTCGGACAGAAAAACGCTGTGCATGAGCGCTTGGTTGTGCTTGTAGAAATCATCCTTCTGCAATTCCAGCGCAACCAACCTGCATAAGAAGTGGATCAGCTCGTACTCGTAGCGCGTAAATTCGTGGTTCAGCTCCATCACGCCGATCTGCGCAGCCTCCACACCGTTTACGTAAACCAGCGCGGTAATCCAGCCGAAGCGCGTGTTCGGGTCCACGGAATAATACGGATAATGCAGCTCGCGCGTCTTTTCGTAAACGCCTTCCCGCCGCATCGAATCGAGGTTGTTGTCCAGCATATAACCCAGCTTGCGCTGTTCCTCAAGATCGGGCCGCTCCCGGATGATCGCCTGATTCATGGCGAGGATCTTGAAACTGGTGTCCACGATGATGATTGGGTTTTGCAGCATGCCGTGCGCCATCTCGACAAGCTGCTGCAGGCGATCCTCGGATTCGATGACCTCCATGAGCTGATGCATGTCGTTATACAGCTTTTGCTCGACGGTAAACACCTGGGAAACCTCCGCCAGAACCTCAATCAGCTCACCCCGGACGAAAACGGCGTTTCCGCCGGAAAAGCGGGGTGCGTCGGGCAAGGAATCGCTCGATGTGCACAGAAAGTTCGCGTCGTCGGGTATCCTGCCCGGCAGCGCAGACAACTCACACACATACAGGATATTGGCGTGCACCGGCGCGTTGCGCAGATAAGGCTGAAAGGAATGCAGTTCCGCCTTCCTGTTGGATTTTGCGGCCCAGCAGGCCTCTTCGTGATTCAATTCCGCGATCAATGTCGAAAATTGCATATTGGATTCCTCTCTTGCTGTGTTGCAACACAATACATGCCGGTTAAAATGCAGGTACGATTAAAGTTGGGAACATTGCGTTATGTATTGTAATTTTACTATAATTAGATCATGGAGTTCAATCTCATATCGGCTAGAAAAGTGTGCTAAAACTCAAACAGGAGGCTAACATGAAACTCAGG
>CAZJYV010000042.1:0-6551 GCA_964550295.1 uncultured Clostridium sp.
CGCCGTCGACCGAGCTGTTGAGGGCGGGGTCAAGACGGTCGGGCTCGGAGGCGAGGCAGAGACGGAGCGTTGTGGCATCGCCATTGGTGACATACTGGAAGAACTTCGTTCCAAACGAGTTGGAGTAGAAGCCTTGAACAGTGGGTTTCACCATGTAGCTGTCATTGTAGTGATAGATCGGGCAGATGGCGCCGGCAGCCATGAGGATATCCTCGGCCTGATGCATAAGCGTAACGCGCTCAGCAAAATCGGTCGTGGACTTGATCTGGGCGATGAGGGCGTCGTACTCGGTCCACTCAGGGCGCGGATCGGCGGCCTCAACGGGCTCGGTGGCTGCCGGAGTCGCCTCGGCGGGGGCTTCGGTGGCGACCGGTGTGGTCTCTTCCGGAGTTGTGGGCTTGCAGGCGGCGACAATGGCAATCACCATCATCACGGCAGCGAGTAACGCAATGATCTTCTTCAGGTTCATTTTTTTCCCTCCTTGTTTGTTTTCCTTTATCGCAACCGTTGCGAACCATGATAGGATATCATGATTTACAACAGTTGTAAACATAAACGTGCATCATGAACGCATCGTTATACGTTCCAGCAGGCAACGAAATGGTTGCTTCCGCGCTCGGTCAGGGGCGGCATTGCCTCAGCGCACTTCTCGGTTGCATACCGGCAGCGGGTACGGAATGCGCATCCGCTGGGCATTCTCAGGGGGCTTGGCACGTCGCCCTCCAGCACGATACGGTGGCGGTTGCGTGCGCTTTCCGGATCGGGAACAGGCACTGCTGACATGAGGGAGACTGAATACGGATGCACGGGATGTTCGCATAACTCATCGGCGTCGGCAAGCTCGACCAGTTTGCCCAGATACATCACCGCGATGCGGCGGCTCATGTGCTGCACGATCAGAAGGTCGTGCGCGATGAACAGATAGGCGATGCCCAGCTTGTTCTGCAGATCCTCGAAGGTGTTGATGATCTGCGCCTGAATGGAAACGTCAAGCGCGCTCACCGGCTCGTCGCAGACGATGAACTGGGGGTCTACTGCGAGGGCGCGAGCGATACCGATGCGCTGCCTCTGCCCGCCGGAGAATTCATGCGCGTAACGACAGGCGTGTTCGCTTGAAAGACCGACCAGATCCAGCAGGCAATCGATCTTTTCCTTGCGTTCTTTCTTATTGGAATAAAGATGGTGAATATCGAGCGGCTCGCCGATGATATCCCCGACTGTCATGCGCGGGTTCAGCGAGGAATAGGGATCCTGAAACACGATCTGCATATCCTTGCGGTGGCTTTCGATGTTCTTGGATGTAATTTCCGTGCCGTTATAATAGATTTCGCCGCCCGTCGGGTGATACAGGTGCAGAATGGAACGGCCGACGGTGGTCTTGCCGCAGCCCGATTCGCCCACGAGCCCCAGCGTTTCGCCTCTCCCGATGGAAAAGGAAACATCATCCACAGCCTTGAGGGGCGTGGTTTCAAAAAAGCCCGTTTTGATGGGAAAATACTGCTTCAGGTTTTTGACTTCAAGAAGCTTATCGCTCATTTTGTGTCACCGCCTTGCTTTTTATCGCCGTCCCCAGCCTCGTCATAGACAGCCTTGACGTTCATCCAACATGCCGCCAGATGGCTGTCGTTGATGCGGATCTCATCCGGCTGGTTGGTGAGGCACACTTTCATCGCGCAATCGCAGCGAGAAGCGAACGCACAGCCTTTGGGCATATTCAGAAGATCCACGGGTGAGCCGCCGATCGGCTGCAGTCTGACGTGGCCCATGCCCAGCTTGGGGATGGAACGCATCAGACCCTTGGTATATTCATGCTTGGGATTGTAGAAAATTTCATCCGCAGTGCCGCGCTCGCAGATGCGTCCGGCATACATAACGATGATCTCGTCACACATGTCGGCGATGACGCCCAGATCGTGCGTGATGATGATGATCGCCATGCCCATTTTCTTTTGAAGATCCTGCATCAGTTCGAGGATCTGCGCCTGTATGGTCACGTCAAGCGCTGTGGTCGGCTCGTCCGCGATCAGAATATCCGGTTCACAGGCAAGTGCCATTGCGATCATGACCCTCTGGCGCATACCGCCGGAGAGCTCGTGCGGATATTGCTTAACGCGCTTTTCCGGGTCGTTCACGCCCACGAGCGTAAGCATTTCGATCGCGCGGGCGCACGCCTGCTCGCGGTTGCGGTCGGTATGCAGCATAATGGTTTCCATGAGCTGATTGCCCACCGTATAAACGGGGTTCAGGCTCGTCATCGGATCCTGGAAAATGATGCTGATCTTATCGCCGCGAAGCGAGCGAATCTCGCGCTTGGAGTATTTGAGCACGTCTTCGCCCTTAAAAAGCACCTCGCCGCCGACGACTTTGCCGGGGTCAACGAGTATGCGCAGGATCGAATAGGCGGTTACGCTCTTTCCGGAGCCTGATTCGCCTACGATACCCAGCACCTTGCCTTTTTCTAGATTGAACGAAATGCCGTTCACTGCGCGCACGACGCCGGAATCCGTGAAGAAGGCTGTCTGTAAATCCTTAACCTGCAATAACGTATCGTTCATAAAATCACTTCCTCAATTTGGGATCGAAAGCGTCGCGCAGACCGTCGCCCAGCAGGTTGAACGCAAGGACGATCAGGCAGATGGCGACCGACGGAAATATGAGTTTGAAGGGATAACTCTGCAATCCTTGGCGCGCCTGATTGGCGAGGGAGCCAAGACTCGGCATGGGCGCCTGAACGCCGAGGCCGACGAAGCTCAGAAAGCTTTCCGTGAAGATCGCGGAAGGGATCTGCAGAGCGGTCGATATGAAGATAACGCTGATGCAGTTCGGTAAAATATGCTTTCTGACAATGCGCCCGCCCTTCGCGCCCAGCGCGCGGGCAGCGAGCACATATTCGTTTCTTTTAATGGAAAGAA
This sequence comes from uncultured Clostridium sp., assembly GCA_964550295.1. Lineage (GTDB taxonomy): Bacteria > Bacillota > Clostridia > Christensenellales > CAG-138 > Phil1. Next base: position 2,913 of record CAZJYV010000042.1, read on the forward strand.
TCTGACCTCGGACAAGCCGCGCCATGCCCACCCAGTAAAGCAGACCGAACACGATGAACAGGCTGATCATGTTTGTGCCGATCTTCTCAAGCGACGTATTTGCGATTACGTCCTTGAGCAGCGGGTCGAGCACAACCGAGAGCAAAATAACCATAAGCATATCGGGCAGCGAATAGATGATGTCGACGATACGCATCATCACAAGGTCGATCTTGCCGCCTACATACCCCGATACGGAGCCGTACAAAAGGCCGATGAACAGCACGATCAGGCTTGCGAACAGGCCGACGGCCAGCGATACGCGTGCGCCGTACACCACGCGGATGAAATAATCGCGGCAGAGGTGATCGGTGCCGAAGATGTGCGGGAATATCTTCTCGCCGCGGTCGATTGCCTGCTGCTCGAGCTTGGAGTAGGTCAGGGGCGCAAGGTTTTTCGCGCTCTTGTCACGCACGCCGTCGACGGTGATCATTTGTTCATAGCTGTAGGGCACGACCAGCGGCGCAAAGACGATCGTGATGATCATGAGCGCCAATACGATCAGGCTACCCACCGCGAGCGGGTTTTTGAACAACTTCTTCATGCCGTCCCGGAAGAACGTGGACGATTCACGCATTTGCGCGTGCTGTTCTTTTTCCTCGGCGCTGGCCAGTTCGAACTTGGAAAGGTCGAGCTGCAGGCTGAGCAGTTGCTTCTTGGGGATCTGATCTTTCTCGTTCATTCGAATACCTCCTTAATCAAAGCTGATTTTCGGATCCACGAGTTTGTAGATCAGATCGCTTATCAGAGTAGCGACGACCATGAGTACGGCGAGGAAAATCGTCGTTGCCATAATCATGGGATAATCGCGGTTTGTGATGCGTGTAACAAATTTGGACCCGAGGCCGCCGATGGTAAACACCGTTTCAACCACGAGGCTGCCCGTGAGGATGTAAGCGACCATAGGTCCTACATAGGTGACGACGGGTATGAGGGCATTACGCAGCGCATGCTTGTAGATGACCTTGCTTTCCGCAAGACCCTTGGAGCGCGCGGTGCGGATGTAATCCTGGCCGAGCACGTCGAGCATGCTGGACTTGGTCAGACGCGTGATGTAACTCATAGGGTAAAGCGACAGAGCGAAGATCGGCAGGAAGTAGTCCTGGGATTCAACCGAGAACACCTGAAACCAGCCGAGTTTGAGGCAGAAAATAAGCAGCAGCAATGTCGCGAGCACAAAGCTTGGCACGGAAACGAAAAGCGTTGTGAAAAAGATAATGGCGCGGTCGAAGATACCGTTGCGCTTGAGCGCCGCGATGGAGCCCAGGACCAAGCCGACAATCAGAGCCGCAAGAGCAGCAATGCCGCCCAGCTTTGCCGACACGGCAAAGGAGTCGGTGATGGTCTGCATGATATCGCGCCCTGTTTTGAGCGAAATACCAAAGTCCCCGCGGAACATGTCGGTGATGTAGTACCAGAATTGCACGCCAACCGGTTTGTCAAGATGAAAGCGCGCTTCAAGAACCGCTTTTACCGCGGGATCAGGCGCTTTTTCTTTTTCGAACGGTCCGCCGGGTATCGCGTTCATTGTGAAGAATGTTATCGTAATAATGATAAACACCGTCACAATGGCGAGACCGATCCTTTTTAGTATGTACTTCCACATAAAAGTCGTTCTCCCTCCACACTAGAAGCGCTGAATAATGCGCGCTCCGCACTGGAAACCATCGAATATAAGGTTCTGAATATTTGCGCAGTTTTTTAAATGATACTGCGCAGGCGGGGATATGTCAAGGATTTATACATTCGGCGGTTCTGTAAAAATATAGGCGGATTGCTTGATTTAGCGTGTAAACGATACTGAATAGTATAGCGAATTATTGTATATATTTACGTGTTTTGCAAAAAAAATCCGCGCAGCGCGCCTAAAAAAATGGGCGGCGGTATAAATAACAAAAACGTATGCGTAACCTGTGGAAATTCGGCTTCAAAAAGCCGGAGTCAGGATGTCCGGCTGCGTAATCAACGCCCAATGTTCGTGCCGTTAACGGTTGTTATAAATCAGGTTTTCCAATTCGTATTTAGGCATGACGACAGGCTTGCCCTCCGCGTTGAGCAAGGGGGTCAACCCGCCCGCGTAGCCTGCCGCGTGGAACAGGTATTGGGCGCCTGTTTCTGTATCCACCCATATTTCATTGCTGCCGGAAAAGCGGCTTTCCGTATGTATCTTTAAAAACCGGTCGTCCTTTTTTGCCATACCGGCACCTCCTCCTATTGATGCGTTCAGTATAGTGCATCCGGCTGCGCGGGGCAATATGCTTTACGGCTTTTCGATCGCGATGAACGGGATGCGCATTTCCCGTGCGTCCAGCCCCGCGTGCGTTGAAACGAACTGCTTGGATGTGCGGTCGTAGATGAGGCATGTTTCGCCGGTCGCAGCCGCGAGGAAGTCGCCGACGAACGCGTCAAATTTTTTGTGCGGCGTCCCGTTCCCGAAAAGCTCCATGCGTCTGATCTCTTCGCTTGTATAAAGGTTGAAGTCCTTTCCGAACGCTTCGCGGAATGCGGCGGGGAAAACGTTTAGGTAGTCGTCCTTGATGTAGAACACCGCCGCACGCGATTCGATAGACAGCGGGCGGACGAGCATCTTTTCGATTTCCGGATAATCCGTGATCAGGGAATAGCTCACGTCGAGATGGCCGTGATCTGCCGTTATGATCAGGAGCGTGTCGGAAAGTTCGTCCGCGAGCCGCTCCGTCTTTTCCTCGAGCATTCGGATATACGCGTTCGCTTCTTGGCTTCGGCAGCCCGTGTCGTGCATGAGGCTGTCCGGTTCGTCCCAGTAAGCGTAAATATACTTGCGCCCGCCCGAAGTGCAAAGCGCGCGGATCCTCGCAAAAAATTCATCCGCGTCGCGCACCTTGCCCGGCCCGTACGGCGCGACGACATGGGAGCGTCCGACGCCAGCCCCGTTGATTTTTTCGTGGATGCTTTCATATGGGATGCAGCGCTCGGCAACGTGATAGTCCGCCGCCTGTCGGTTCGTGTATTTATCCACGTTCGGAAATACGTTGACGAGCTTATCAACCTCCTCAAAATACAGCGTCCAGCCGAGCCAGCCGTGCTCCGCCGGGGTCAGCCCCGTTTCGATGGATGTTGTGGCGGCGACGGTGGTCGGCGGAAAGACGGAGGTCATTTCCCCTTTGAGGTTGCGCCTGAAAAAACCGTCCGCCGCAAGATGGTACTCGAGCGCGTCCATCCCCATGCCGTCGAGCAGGATCACGACAACGTTTTGATAGGTATGCCGCATCAATGCGTCCATAAAGGCGAGCGTCGGGTGCGTATAGGCCGCGCCGAACTCCTTCAAAACGGAGCAGGCAAGGTTGACGGGGCAGTTTTTGTAATCGGGAAACATACCATACCTCCGCAGCGGGTTATTTTTGCTTAACGGTTTTTGCAGTTTTCAGGAACGCGCGCTTATCAAGCCGAAAGGTCAGCCCGTCGTACGGTTTGCCGCGCACGAAGTGAACATCCTTCTTGCGGTCGACTTCCCGAAAACCGAGCTTTCGGATGAGGCCGACTACGCGCTCGTTGCCGGACCATGTCTGCGTATAGATGCTCTTTGCGCCGCCGGCCAGCAGGTATTGGATAAAAAGCGTC
>CAZJYV010000042.1:6561-12623 GCA_964550295.1 uncultured Clostridium sp.
GCGGTAGCGTAGCCCTTGTGGCGTGCCGTCAACGGAGGAATGTCTATGCCGATCGTATGTCGGTTTCCAACGGGAGAGTAGCGATAGGCATCGTCGATAAAATAACAGTTGCACCAGCCGATATGCGTTTCCTGTCCGTCGTTTGCGCAGATTTGAAAACTCAGCCGCTTTTGGCTCTCATCCGAGAGACTTGCGAGCTTTGGGGCGCAGGCCCTGCGGTACGCCGACTCGTCGAACGGCTGATAATAGATGCTGCACGGGTCGCTTTCCCACGGCGCATCCCAATCCATCCATTCCGTTTCCACGCTCTGCCAGTAAATGCGGTCCTCCACATCGGCACAAATCATGTCCCTCAGGATCACCTTGTCGTTTTCAAGCTGCATGGAGATGTTCCTTTCTGCATCGGTTGTGCCGACGGCCGCGTTCCCTCGCTATTATACCCTGTAGCGCTGCATAAAATCGGAAAAAAGGGATTCAACTTCATCCATCATATCATAACGCGCGGGGCATGGGAACGCTCAGGCGGCAGAACGATTGCAGCAACGCAAACGGGCAAGGATGCAGCGCGCGCTTTCTTTTGCCGCTTTCTCTACGAACATGACGGTCACGCCGGTGCGCGGCACTTACTGTCACGATCATTTTATATCTATCTTTTTGTGCTTTTCCGTTATATACTGCATGAGATATTTTTCGCAGAGAAAGGTGAAGTCCGCAGGAGCGACCCGGTCGGGCGAAGCGCGCCCGGAACGGCTTGCGGGATGATATTGATGCAAGAATCAAGCTCTTTCTGGCAAACGCTGCGCGGAATTAAGGGCAACCAACGCGCAGCACTCATTGCGGAACCGTTCTGGGCGGTTCCCTACTATTTGTTTTTTCCTTTTGCGGCAGTCTATATGACAGCGATCGGCCTGTCGGACGGGCAGATCGGCGCGCTTGCCAGCCTCGGCCTTGCCCTGCAGTTTTTCTGGGCGATTTTTTCCGGCGCAATCGTGGATAAACTTGGCAGGCGCAGGGCGATGATTCTGTTTGGAATCCTCAGCTGGTCTGTCGCCTGTATGCTCTGGGCGGCAGCACGAGGATACTGGTGGTTCGTGGCGGCGGTCGCGTTCAACAGCATGTGGCGTGTTTCCGGCAACAGTTTTACCTGCCTGCTGATTGAGGATAACGAGGAGCACAAGCTCGTTTATCTGTATACGATTATGAGTCTGATCGGCTTGTTAACAGGCTTTCTCTCTCCGGCGGTCGGCGCCGCAATCAATCGTTATTCTCTGATCGGGACGATGCGCGTCCTTTATGTGTTCGCCGCATGTTCGATGACCGTTAAGTATTATGTTCAGGTTCGGAACTCGCGCGAAAGCGTGATCGGCATCACCCGCATGAAGGAAAGCAAGGGACGTTCGCTGCTCGCGCTGACTTTCGCCGGTTGGGGCGCGTTTGTGTCCGCCCTTCGCAATCCGCGCCTGCTTCTGCTGATCGGCTTGATGGCGCTGACGAACTGTTTCAACATCGTGCAGGGCACGTTCTGGCCGTTGTTCATCACCACTGCATACGGCGTAGACGCATCCATGCTCTCATGGTTTCCGCCCGTGAAAGCCATCGTTACCGCCGGGGTGTTCCTGTTCCTCACGTCGCGCATAAGCCTGCGCGCGGTGCGCATGCCGCTCCTATCAGGGCTTGCTGCGCAGGCGGTGGGTCTCGCGGCGCTGCTCGCGTGCCATTCGTTTGGCGTTACGGCCCTCGCGGCGGTCTTTTTTTCGGCCATCTGCGACGCATTCGCGCTAGCCGTGTTGGGACCGCTGTGCGAATCGCTGCTTTCCGTGACGATCCCCGCGCAAGAGCGCGCCCGCATATACAGTTTAATCATCGGCGCCATCATCCTCGTGAGCATCCCCATCGGGTGGATCGCGGGATGGCTGTCCCAGATGAACAGAATGTTCCCGCTCATCCTGAACCTTTGCCTTCTGGCGGCGGAACTGATCCTGGCGGTTCGGATCGCGCGCGCACAGAAAAGGGAAGAGGAAGCAGGGCTTCCTGCGGCGCGTTAGGGTCGGGACGTTGTCTTCTCCCGCATCCCCGCGAGGTATGCGGTCATATTCCGGTCGTCCTGCACGCAATAAGTATAGCCCAAGCGCTGCGCGACGGTCAGCGCCATTTTACGGAACAGCTCCGCGGCTGTGAACACGGAATCCCAGATAAGTCCGTATTCCGCATCGGAATAGATGCCCCGATAGAGCGCCATGTCCTCCGAGCTCAGGTAGTTTTTGTAGTATTTTCCGAGTTTGCCGGGCGCAATCGCAAAGCCGTTTTGCGCGCCGACGGCCCAATCAATCATCAGGTGCAGCTCCTCATAAACCTCCGCGTGCAGCATTCGCATGGCGTAGGGCAGCTCGTCCCGCGCGATGCCCTTGGCGACGTTCTGCAGGCACCAGAAAAAGTTGTTGCAGCAGGATTCGTAATAGAGCTTTGTCGGCGGTTTTGTCCAGTAATCGCGGTCGCTCGCGGGAGGGAAGGGCGGGAGGAGACCGTCTTTGTCAATGAGCAGGATGCTTTCGCTGTCGTTCTCCAGCAGTTGTTCGCGTTTTTCGATCGGGATGAGCGTGAGGTCGATGCGGTTGCCGTCCGTGAACAGCATCAGGTATACGACGCGCCCGTCCCCGGAGGGTCGGCGCATCGATTCCGGTGTCTGCAGAATCACGCGCTCTCCGAAAATACCGATCCAGCCGGGGGTGCGCGGGAAGGAATCGATTTCGCGCACGATGTACACAATGTCGTAATCCTGAAACTCATCTCGCGGCGCGTTGGGATTCGCGCGCGAGCCGTTCAGAATAACTGCGCGCACGCGTTCATCCTGCTTGGCGGCATTGAGGATCAGATTCATCATGTCCGCTTCGTTTCTCACATGATGGCTCCTTCAGTATATTCGCGAGGAGTGTAGTGCTGCATAGCGATTGCTCCTGAAACCCCGTAAAGCCTTTTTAAAATATCCAGCGCGTGGTGGCTTGCGCCGATCAAATCCTGCCTTTCGCATATGGAAAGATGGAAGTCAAGGTACATCGGCCCGAGAAGCAGCGTGACATCGAAAGTTTTATCCGCATATATGGATAGATCGAGCGCGTCTCCGGGGACGGCGCTGATGCTGTCGTCGGGCTGTATGTTTTGCGTCAATATATCGAGGTTGTGCTGCACCAGTTCGACGGCGTCCACCCGGCAACCCTCGCGCGTGAGCGCGAGCGAATACCTTCCGGTTCCTGCGCCGACCTCAAGGATTCCTGCGCCGACGGGCAGGACGTGATGGATATACTTCATCGTCGTGATGTATTCAACCTGCCCGTGTCTGGAAGAAAGGCGGTTTTGTTCATCATAGCCGTTATAATATTCCCGAAGGTATGTCAAATCGCGCACAATAAGTCTTCTAGCAGGTTTCCGATTTCTCAAGCATCTTTTTCAGGCTTTCCATTGGGTTCAGGTTGAGGTTCAGCCGTTCGATGATGGTTTTGAATCTTTTTTGCCTGCCCTCCTCCGTTTTTGCGCCGAAATAATAGGAGGAAGCGTATGCCCTCTGCACCGAACGGGACATTTTCGTGAAATTGCCGTACGCCTGCGCATTGGGGCGGAGCATGGCGGCAAACCCTTCGAACTGCCCGTCGGTCAGCGTTTCGGCTTTGGGCGCACTCCATCGCCCGTTTCGCTTCGCGGCTTCGATCTTCGCCCGGCCGAAATCGGTCATAAGCCCCCGCTCCTCGAGCGTCGCAGCGAGGCCTTTGTTCTTTTCTGACCAGTTGCCCGACTCGTTCCGCTGCTTGAAATACTTGAGATAAGAGCTCTCGTCAACGCTCTGAATCTGCCCGTCGATCCAGCCGAAGCATAAAGCTTCTTCAAGCGCTTCGTCCGCACCGATGGTTTCCGGACCGCCGTTCTTGCCGAACACAAGCCACATCCCCTCGTCGGACAGCGCGTGTTCCGCAAGCCATGCCCGAAACGCCGCGCGGTTTTCGAATACCATCCGGTTCATATCAATTGTTGTCCTCCCGCCTTGCGCGTTATGTTCCCTTATGCCGCAGGTAGAATTCTTTCAGGGATTTCTTCGTGTCCCCGTCGAGATCGTGCCAGCGGATGCCGCGGATGGCGCCCTCCAGCGCGCAAAGCCGCATCAGGCACGCGGAGGGATCGCGCGCCAGAATGCGCAGCCATGCTTCCCTGCTGCCGATCGTCCTGAGCGCTTCGATTGTGGGGATGTCCACCTCCACAAGCTGGGCCTCCAGCTTATCTGCGATGTTCGGTAAAGCGGATAATTCACCCATTTGCATTTCCTCCGTTTGTTCCGATGATCTTTTGCATAAGAATATAATCATGCCCCGCAGACTGTCAATCGGGGCGTTCTAAAAAACACCGTAAGGCGCCACGGGATGATTCACACGCGTCGTTTGCTTGAAAGGACGGGGCGTTGACCCGGGCGGAACACCTGCATTTTGTCTTGCAATGTCGAAAAAACATCTGTATGATATGATTCATATATCGGTATCATCCGAATTTATATTTCCCGAATGGAGAGACTTATGCAGAATCAAATCGATGCAACAACCAAAAGATCCCGTCGGTCCTGGTATTTTTATGACTTCGGCAATTCGGCTTACGCGTCCGTCGTTCTGCTGGCGGTCTATTCCGCCTACTTTAAGAACGCCGTCGTGGGCGGCGCCGAAGGCACCCGCTTGTGGGGTGTTTCGGTTGGAATCGCAGCCATTCTCGTGGCGATTATATCGCCCGTACTCGGCGCGATCGCGGATTTTACGAAATCCAAAAAAAAGCTCCTGCTGATTTTTACCGCTCTTTCCGTCGTGTTTACCGCCATGCTGTTCTTTGTGGGAAAGGGCGATGTCATGATCGGTATGGTCTTTTTCATCCTTGCGGAAATAGGCTACCGCGGCGCGCAGGTGTTTTACGACTCCCTGCTTACGGATGTTTCCACGCCTGAGTCGATCGGCTTCGTATCGGGCAAAGGCTGGGCAACCGGCATGATCGGCGGCATCGTCGCGCTGCTCATCGTGCTCGTGCCCATTCAGCTGATCGGCAACAGCATGATCCCCTATGCGTTTCTGATCACCGCTGTGATTTACCTCGTTAGCTCTATCCCCACGTTCCTCTGGGTTGTGGAAAAGCATGAGCCGGAGCAGATTCCAACAGGTAAAAACGTGCTGATGCTGGCGTTTGAAAGGCTGGCGCATACATTCCGCTCCGTCAAGCAATACAAGGAATTCGTCAAATATACCGTTTCTTTCCTGATCTATAACGACGGCATCATGATGCTGATGGATTTTGCCGCGATCATCGGCGCCACGCTCTTTGGCATGGAACAAACGCAGCTGATCATCTTCGTTATCCTCATCCAATTCTCCGGCACGTTCGGCGCGCTGCTCTTCGGCCGCATTTCAGATAAGAAAAGCAGCAAGGAAGCCATCCTCATACCCTTGGTGGTCCTGATCGTTGCGGTTACGGGCCTGCTGTTCGTCGAAAAGCTCATCCTCTTCTATGTCATCGGGTTTATCGCCGGTTTTGCTCTCTCGGGCGTGCAGGCGGTCAGCCGCACGATGGTCAGCCAGCTTACGCCGCCGGCGAAATCCGCGGAGTTTTACGGATTCCTTTCCGTCGCGGGCAGAACATCCACCTTCATCGGCCCTCTGGTATTCGGCACCATTTCGTTCCGCGCGCACAACTGGTACGCCAACCACGGTTTCGACGCGGTTCTTGCCGAGCATTACGGGCTTTACTGGGCGATCGGTTCCATCCTCGTTTTCCTCATGGTCGGAATGCTCCTGCTGCTTCTGGTCAAGCGCGTTTCCGCCAAGGATCCCTTGAAATTCTGAATCGGGCACCGGCGCACAACGCCGGGTCTTTCAAACCAATTAACGATAAAGAAGATCATCCGCTCGGGTGATCTTCTTATTTCTATCGGGCGATGCTCTGCGCACAAAAAAGACGAACCGCCTTGCGGCGGTTCGTCTGCGTCACGTGTGGTGGAGCATATCGGATTCGAACCGATGACTTCCACACTGCCAGTGTGGCAC
>CAZJYV010000043.1:0-11346 GCA_964550295.1 uncultured Clostridium sp.
GCTCCACAGGCAGCGGTCAGGCAGCACGATGTATTCGCTGAACGCGCCGTTTACGTTGAAGCCGATCTCGTCGAGACGCTCGCAGTGGTTCGGCCAGCCGTCGGCACAGGGCTTGCAGGAGCCGCACCAGAGCATTTCCTCCGCACAAACCAGTTCACCGCCTTTGAATGCCTTGTTTGTGACCTTATCCTTGGCGCCCGGGCCGGATTTAACGACGACGCCGGAAAGCTCATGGCCGAGAATGCAGGGGAAACCGGTCAGGCCGGGATAGAAGATGTAGCCGTCTTCTTTGGCTTGCGCCATGTGGACATCGCTGCCGCAGATGCCGCAGGCCTTGACCTTAATGAGTACCTGTCCCGGTCCGGGTTCGGGAATGTCATATTCATCAATGGTGATGTAAGGATTGCGCCAGACCTGGCTGCCAAGATACGTCTGCACATGATCGATATCCTTTGCGCCGAGCTTAAAGCCAGGCTTGGGATCCCATGTTGCGTGAAGCGTCACGCCGCGCATTTTCTTTGCCATGTTTCTACCTCTTTCTCCATCTTATTTTTTTCGTTTTGTTTATGGATAAGCCCCGAAGGGATTTGCCCGTGAACGGTTTTGCTTCTGTTTTAAATGAACTTCGAACGTTACGCAAACGTTTGCATGACCTGCCGCACTTATTATAGGTTCGCGGCACATTGCTGTCAATACCTCATTCGCGATAGCGAGCGCCCGTTCCGGAAACGAGCGAATCATAGGCGCGCTTCACCTTTGGCCAGTTCTGGTCGCGGTCGAGCGCGACACCCCTGCCCACGCCCGATACCATCAACCCGACGCCCTTTTCTTCAAGTTGGGCGCCGAATTCGCGAAGCAGCGCGGGGGCGCTGCCGGGTTCTGTCGAACGGCCGTCGAACACGATATGGACGATCACGTCATCCATGTTTTTTTCGCGTGCGATATCGAGGATGGCGAGAGGATAATCAATGGAGCCGTGCGAAGATTTTTTTGTCAGCAGCGCGATCAGGTGCAGCGCGCCGCCGCGTGCCTTCACGCCCTCGATGGTTTCAAGAAAAACCGGGTTTTTCGCGAAAGCGCCGTCCTTCATCGCCGCGTCGAGGCGCACGTCATCCTGCAACACCACGCGCCCCGCGCCAAGGTTGATATGTCCCGCTTCGGAATTGCCGGGTTTGCCCGGCTCAAGACCCACCGCTTCGCCCGAGGCTGCGATCGCCACACGGGGATGCTCCCGCAGCAGCGCGTCCCACACCGGCGTATTGGCAAGATAAACAGGGTTCGTTTCGTTATTTTCGCCGATTCCCCATCCGTCAAGGATGATCAGTAAAACTTTGCTGTCCTGCTTGGCGAATGTGAACAGAGGCTCGCTCATCATATCCGCGGGCCGGTCGACGCCCATCGCTGCCAACACGGTCGGGGCGACGTCGCACAACCTGCCCGTCTGCTTGTTCACGCGCGCGCCATCCGCGGCGGCGATGCATTCCACAAGATTTGCCGTATGCGCGACATGAGGCTTGCCTTCCGGCGTGCGCATGACCTCAAGGTTGCCGTGATCCGCCGTCACAAGCACGGTATAACCGGCCTGCTTGGCTTTTTCGAGTACACGCCCGAGGTGCGCATCCACCAGAGCGGCGCAGGCGACCTTTGCCCCATCGTTGGCAGTATGGCCGATCACGTCGCCGTTGGCAAAGTTCGTAACGATGAAATCATACCCATGCCCGATGCCCTCGATGACGCGGTTTGCAACCGCCGGCAGACTCAGCTCCGGCACGGTATCGAATGGAACGCCTTTGGGCGATGGAATGCGGACATCCTCCTCCCCCGCAAAGGGCCTTTGGTTGCCGCCGTTGAAAAAGAAGGTCACATGCGCGTACTTTTCGCTTTCCGCACAGTGGAGCTGCGTTTTGCCGGCGTCGGCCAGCGTCTGGGCAAGGGTGTCCGTCACCTTTGAAGGGGCGAAGGCGATGGGCAGATAAGTATACTTCTCGCTGTACATCGTGAGAATCACGAAATCAAGAGGGCTGAGTTTTTCGCGTTCAAACCCATTGAAAGCCGGGTCGACGAACGCATCCGTCAGCTCGATCTCGCGCTCCCCGCGTCTGCAGCAGAAAATGACGGCGTCTCCGGGTTTCACCATGCCAACTGCATCGCCGGCTGCGTCTTCAAGATTCAACGGCTCGAGAGAATAATCCGTGCCGCCCGCCTGATACGCGTTTTCGACAGCGCGCGCCAGCGCGTCCCCGCCGCGAAGTTGATACCGTTCCATATCAAACGCTCCTTTGTTCGATGGTGTCCAAATTCAGTTCAGGCGCTTTCGGGAACGCGGCAAGCAGCTCGTCAAAGCGCTTGATGATCCCGTCCGGTCTGTTCTCCTGCGTCAGTTTCAACGGCGACGCGCCCGGATAATCCACAGCGATCGTACCCCCGAAGCCCGTGGCCTTTGCGCCGATGATGTCGCGCTGCAGGTTATCGCCGACAAACACGCTTTCCTCCGGCCGCACGCCCGCTTCCTTGAGAGCGAGGATGTAAATGGCAGGATGGGGTTTTCTGAGCATCGTCACAGAGGACTGCTGCACCGTGCAGAAATACGGGCGCATCCCGTCCTCATCGAGCCACTCGTCGATCTCCACCGTGCCGATCAAGTCGCTGATCACGCCGACCTTGTAGCCGCGCGCGACGAGTTCCTTTACGGTTTCAATGCCGCCCGGCACAACCACGCGCCTGCCCTTCGCGCGGCGAAGCGCATAGGTCAGCTCGACCGCATGTCGTTCCACGCGTTCCCTGTCATACTCCGGCACAAGCCAGCGGGTCCAGAGCATCGGCTCCGGTGCTTCACACATGAATCCAATCGCCCACTCGCGGTATGCATCATACCGTTGGTTGATCAGGGTATGGAACGCTTCGGGATCCATCTCAGCACCCACCAGTTCCGCGATCAGGCGTTTGGCCTGATCCGTATACGGCTTATCCGCCTCCACGATGCGGAATGTGCCGCCCAAATCGAGGAAAATCGCTTTGATCTGCTTGCTCATGCTTACGCCCTCCGCACCTTCTCCCAGGCGACCTTCGGCGCCTTGGGGAACAGTTCCTTCAGCTCCGCAAAGTTGAAGATGACCGCGTCCGGGCGGTTCTCATCCGTGATCTTTTCTTTGGCAAGCTTTTCGGGCGTGGTGTAAAGGATGAACATGCCAAAGCCCGCAAGGCGCGTGCCTTCGACATCGCGCTTGAGGTTATCCCCGATGTAAACACAGCGCGCGGGGTCGACGTCCAGCAGATCGCACGCCTTTTTGCTGATGCGGGGGTCCGGCTTGCGGATGCCCTCGACACAGGAAAGCAAAACCGCGCCAAAATATCCGGCGAGCCCGTCATGCTCAAGCCAGTCCGGAATTTCCTTAGAGGTGACAAGGTTGCTGATGATGCCCAGCTTGTATCCGTTGGCATACAGATCCTTGATAGATTGCGCGCCGTTCTCTGCAACCACACGCCGCCCGTCCTTGTTGCGGTACTCGATGGTCAGTTCCACCGCATTTTTGATGATCAGCTCCCGCGGATAGTCCGGCGTGAGCCATTTCGTCCAAAGTTCCCATTCCGGCGCTTCGCGCATGGTGTCAAAGCACCATTTGCGGTAGCCTTCGTAGCGGTAATCGAGAAACTTGCAGAATGCGTCCGCATCCCCGGTTTCGCCGCAGAGTTCCGCGATGCGCCGCCGTGCGCCGGCTTCAAATTCCGCATCTCGCTCTACGAGGCGCAGCGTGCCGCCAAGATCATAAAATATTGCGTCAAATTCTTTTTCCATATTCTTACTCCTCGCCGGATTACTTGTTCAACGGCGGAAAGATATCCAGTATCTGGGATATTTCCGTGATGGTATGGTCCGCGCGGGAGGTAACGTCCTGCGGCTCGTTTTTGATGGTTTCCGGCTCGTCGATGCGGATCATCATCGGCCAGCCAGCGGCGCGCGTGCCTTCCACATCCCTAATCGGATTATCCCCGATGTAAGCGCAATTTTCCGGCAATTTGCCGATGGCGCGGCAGGCGAGATCGTAGATCGCAGGATCAGGCTTGCGCAGCCTGACCTTTGAGGATAGGATGACGGTTTTGAAGTAGTGCGCAACCCCGTCTTCAATCATCCAGTCGGGTATTTCGGTTTCGGTGATCGTGTTTGCGATGATGCCCATCGTGTAACCGCGGCGCTCCAGCTCGGCGAGGGTATCCTTTACATCGGGTCTGGCGACCCTGCGCCCGTCATGGTCGCGCCAAAGCCGCGTGAGTCTGCCGGCGACGGCGCAGATGTGTTCGGTCGGATAGTTGGGCAGAAGATGCTGGCTCCACAGCTCCATCTCGGACGCTTCGAGCGCGCCCCCTTTGGCGGATTTGCGGTATGTATCCCAATTTGCCTTGAGTTTTGCAAAAAAAACGTCATGCTCCTCCGTCGTACCCACAAGCCGCATCAGTTCGGCTTCGGCAGCCTGGGAGAAAGCCTTATCCTTTGCGACCACGCGAAGCGTATTCCCGATGTCAAAAAAGATGGTGTCGATCATGATTCTGCCCTCCGTTTTTTTAATTTAAAGCGTTATATTTCCGAATAATATCCGGTATTTCGCAAAGCTCGTCGATCAGATAATCGGGCGCAGGGCCTCTGTCCGCAAAGGCAGCGTCCCTGTGCGCGATGGCGGGATTTCTGATTTGGATCATCATGGCAAGTCCCGCGTTGCGTGCGCCCAGTACATCGCGCGAGATCGTATCTCCCACGTAAGCGGTTTCCTCGCGCCCAACACCCAACTCCTGCATGGCGATTTCAAAGATTTTCGCGCCAGGTTTGCGGCAGCCGGTCACGCTTGACATCACGACACATTCCATATATGGCTCGATGCCGTATTCCTTAACCATATGCGGCCCGAAAGATGTGGATATGATGTTGCTGATGATGCCCATGCGCATGTTCAGAGCGTGCAAATCCCGCATGGTTTCCACAACTCCCGGTCTTCTCTTGTTGCACACGCGCTCATAATCGTATAAAAAGCTCAGTTCCTCCGCGATGGGGGCGAGCGTTTCCTCGCCGATTCCGTACTGCTTCAGATAAAATTCGTTCCAAATGCGCGGGGCCGGGAGCTCCGTGAGGGACTTCTCGCTCCAGTGCTTATAATCCTCCGCGTTTTGGTGAAGCCTTTTGGCAAATTCCCCGCAGGGCGTCTCAATCGCGATGTCGTAAACCGCGAGCCGATCGATCAGCCTATGTGCAAACGCCACCGCAAGTGCCTCGGAATTGCGGACGGTATGGAGCGTTCCTCCGATATCGAATAAGACTGCTTTGATCATGAATCCACCTCGCGATGTTGAAATGCCAATCATCTACCGCAAACGTTTACGGTACTAATCGAATACTGTAATTTTAATGCACACTTTATTATTTGTCAATAATAATTCGGCTCTATCTGCCGATTTAGCTCTACACGCCCCGGGGTATTACGGCGAATTTGCGCCTTGACAAATCCCATTAGATCATGTAATATCAGTTAAGAAGTCGCAAACGTTTGCGATTATTATCTATTATTTTTCTTGCGGAGCGTGTAACGACAATGAAAAATGTTACCATTAAGGACATCGCCAAGGTAGCCGGCGTTTCATACGCAACCGTATCGAGGGCGCTTTCCGGCAGCTCCGAAATCGGCGAGGAAACGCGGGAGCGGGTTCTCAAAATATGCCGGGAGATGGGCTATACGACGAATTTCGTCGCTCGTTCGATGGTGATGAAGCGCACGAAACTGATCGGCCTAATCGTCGCTAACATCGACAATCCCTTCATGAGCGAGCTTGCCTACCATATTGAAATACGCGCGCGCGAGCAGGGGTATAACCTCATGCTGTGCAACTCGTCGCATGACGCGGAGCTGGAGCGACAGGTGTTTACGCTGCTCATGGGCCGGCAGGTGGACGGGATTATCATCGTGCCGGCGGGTTCCGACACCTATGATCACCTCAAACCCTACATTTCAAAAGTTCCGACGGTTTTCATGAGCGAAAACCTGCGAGATCTTCCGGAAAGTTATATCTCCGTGGACAACTACCGCGGAACGCGCATGGGTACGGAATACCTCTATTCCATCGGTCACAGGAATATCCTGTACTTGGGCCGCCGCAAAAACAGCATGACGCATCAGCTGCGAGCCGAGGGTTATATCGACGCATGCCGAGAACTCGGCATGGAGCCGAACTTCTGCAACAGCAGCTATACGTTCAGCTCCATACAGACGGGGTATCAGCTTGCCAAGCACGTTTTTCAGAAGCCTATGCAGCAGACTGCCATCTTCGCCGCCTCCGACTCCCTTGCGCTTGGCGTGATGGAAGCCGCGGAGGAGGCACGCATCCGCATTCCGGAGGACCTCTCTTTGATTGGCTTTGACAATATTATGTACGCGGTCCTTCCGAAAATCAACTTAACCACCATCGAACAGCCAAAGAAAACGATGGCCTCCATGGCTGTGGACGTTCTGCTCGAAAAGATCAGCGATCCGAACGCCGGTTATTCCCACCGCATCCTCATGCCTTCTCTCGTGGAACGCGGCACCTGCAAAAGCATCAGCGTGCAGTAACCCAAATATAATAAGGAAGTAATGTGATGTATAAATACGATATCCATGTGCATACCATGGAGACGAGCCGCTGCGGCTACATCAAAGCGCCGGAGATCGTTGCAACATACAAAGCGCTCGGCTACGACGGAATTTGCATCACGGATCACCTGCATGATCTCTACTTATCCCTCATGGACTGCCACGACGATTGGCAATTGTGTGTGGACCGCTACATGTACGGCTATCACGAAGCAAAAAAAGCCGGGGATGCGCTGGGTTTGGACGTTCTGTTCGGCATAGAGCTCCGCTTTCCGGAGAACGACAGCGACTATCTGATTTATGGTGTGGATGAAGCGTGGCTGCGCGCCAACCCGTATGTGTGCCACATGGATCACGCGTCCTTCTTCCAAAAATTCGGCAGCAGCGTGCTTATCATCCACGCGCACCCTTATCGGTGCTGCGACGAAGTTTTTTACACCTGCGTGCATGGTTTGGAGATTGCCAATTGCAACCCGCGGCACGACAGCAGAAATCATCTTGCGCTGCAGCTTGCCAAAGAGCACCCAGACCTTCGCCGGATTTGCAGCTCGGATATGCATCGGCCCGGCGACGAGGGCCGCGCGGGCTTATTATTCGACATGCGGATCCGTGATTCATACGAGCTGAAAAGGGCGATCACATACGGACAATTCAAGCTGTGGTGCCCGGTATATGAGGACATCATCAGGGAAGGCGAGGCAATCCGATGACATTCGACACGCTGATTATCGGGCAGGTGTGCCTGGACACCAACACCGATTATGACGGCACGGTAGCCCGCTCCTTCGGCGGCGCGGTGCTTTTTTCCGGACACGCGGCGGCCGCGATGGGAAACGAGGTTGCGGTGCTGCCAAAGTGCGCCCCCGACACGATCGACCTGTCCAAAGCATTCGAAGGCCGGTCCAACATCACGGTGTTCCCGCTTTCGTCCCATGCGAGCACGCTGATGGAAAACACCTACTTTACCGCCGATCGGGAGCGCAGACTTTGCAGATGCGCAGCCATGATCGACACATACACGCCCAGTGAGCTGCCCGAAATCGACACCAGGCTGTATCACCTTGCCGGTCTTGTGCGCGGCGATATCGGCAACGACATGGTTGATGCCTGCGCGCGCCGCGGAAATACCGCGCTTGACGTGCAATGTATGCTCCGCTGCCGCAACGAGGACGGCAGCATGGAATTCCGCGACTGGGCGGAAAAGCGGGAGTTGATTCCCCTGCTGCGCTTCCTCAAGACCGACGCTGCGGAGGCTGAGATCCTCACGGGTCTTACCGATCGCGCCGAAGCTGCGCGGCTGATGTGCGCGTGGGGCGCAAAGGAAGTGATGATCACGCACAACACGGAAGTGTTGGTTTGCGACGGGACAGACGTTTACGTCCAGCCGCTTAAGCCGCGGAATCTGTCCGGCCGCACGGGGCGCGGCGACACTTGCTTTTCGGGCTATATCACCGAAAGACTGCGCGAGGGTATCCCCACCGCGTTGCTTCGCGCGGCGGCGCTCGTTTCCCTGAAGATGGAAACGCCGGGTCCCTTCACAGGTACGCGCCGCGACGTGCAGGATTATATCACGCGCTTTTATAAATAAACCATACCAACCCAACCCTCAGCGGTTCAGCGCTGATACGGAAAGGGGGTCGGCTATGCTCGACATCACGAAAAACTGGGGACTGCTCGATCTGAACGAATGGACGATCCTGCTGCGGCTCGCCCTCGCCGTTCTATGCAGCGGCGTGCTCGGCCTGGAGCGGACGCACAAAAGACGCCCGGCGGGTCTTCGCACCTATATGCTCGTCTGCATCGGTGCAACCGTAAGCATGATGACCGCGCAGTTCATGGCCAACAATTTCGGGGGCGACCCCGGCCGTTTGCCCGCGCAGGTGATTTCCGGGATCGGTTTCCTCGGAGCCGGAACCATTATGGTTACGCGTTATTACAGGGTCAAAGGGCTGACGACCGCCGCCGGTCTGTGGGTTTCCGCATGCATGGGGCTTGCGATCGGCATCGGCTTTTATTTCGGCGCGATTATGACCTGCCTCGTGCTGATCTTCGTTATGGTATTTGCGGATAAATTCGAAAACCGCTATACGAAGCGCTTGAATAAGCTGCATTTGTACATCATATTCAGCAATATCTGCTACCTCAAACCCTTTATGAGCGACTTGCGCTCCAAAAACATCGAGCTGAGCGATGTTGAAACCGCCAAGTCCGATAACAAGGAAGGCATCGGCCTGTTCTGCCTGTTGAAGTTTCCATCGGCGTTGTCGCACGAGGCGGCAATCGATCTGGTTCAGCAGTATGAGGGCATCCTGTTCGTTGAGGAAATCGATTACTGATCCGGTCCTTGCAGCAGTATCAGGGCAAGCACGGTATCGGTCGGCGGACCTGCTCATCCGCATTTGCAGCGCGAATTTACGCAAACGTGTACGATCTCATTTAGCGGAAACAAAAGGCAGCTCGCCTCTCCACAGGCGATGCCGCGCTTTTATAAAACGATGATTATCCTTAATATTGCTCGATAATTGATAAATTTCCGTGCGGCATTTAAATATCAATTGACAATACGTATTCGTTATATTAAACTGTATATATTCAATGTATTACGCAATCGTTTGCGTTGTTTTCAAGATTCACATGCGATTCACTTATCAGATCCGACAGTCTAGACCGCTGAATGAAACCACAGCCGCCAGATGCGCCTGATGCACGGCGCCAATCAAAGATATCTATCACAAGTTCCCGAAAGGATGTGTGTTATTTGATCAAAGCAGTTATGTTCGATATGGGCGGCACGCTCGAGGATCTCTATTCCTGCGAGGCAAACGAAACGCGCACCGCGCATGCGCTCTATCGCATCCTGCAACAGAACGATATCGAAGTGCCTTACGACGAGATCAGCCTGTGGCAAAAAGTATATCCGCAAATCCTCGATTACAAGGCTGAGGCGGAAGTCACGCTCATGGAGCTCAAGCCCGAGCAGATCTGGGTTGATTACGGTTTCCGGGGCATCCCGGTCGACCGTGAAAAACTTCTGTCTGTCAGCGAAGAAATCGCCCATATGTGGGAGATCACCTATTTTGACCGAAAGATGCGCCCGCACGTCGCCGAAATGCTCAAGGGCTTAAAGGAGCTGGGCTTATACGTCGCTGCCGTCAGCAATACGGCAAGCGTGTTTCAGGTTTTTTCCACGCTCGAGGAGTACGGCATCCGGCAGTACTTCGACGATATCACGCTGTCGAGCATCGTAGGTTATCGAAAGCCGCATGCCAAAATATTCAGGATCGCTCTCTGCCAGGCCAGGTTAGAGCCTGAGGAGTGCGCATTTGTCGGGGATACGCTTTCGCGCGACGTGGTAGGCCCGCGCAAGGTGGGTTATGGGCGCGTGTTTAAAATCAGTTCGTTCCTCACGCCCATCAAGGATGTCGGCATTTACGAAGGATATGCGCCGGACTACGAAATCCAGGATATCTACGACGTTTATACCATCCTGAAAAAGGAAAAAGAATCCTGCTGAACCCGACCGCATCTTATTCATAATCAAATCGCCATCTGTCGCCACGCGGACTTTTTCGATAGGAGTTTTTAGAAATGTCAAAGAAAGAACAAAACCGAAAACCGTTTTCATGGGTCAGAATGAAAAACCAGTGCATGAACCTCATCGGGAACCCGTTCAACATGATCGTTCTGATCAGCCTGGTCGTGTTGTTTTGCCTGATCGTCATCCCTCTGCTGACCATGATCGGCAACACGTTTGAGGTCGCAAAGGCGGAACTGCGCAACATCCCGAACGCGCAAATCGGCGACTTCACGCTGTTTTATTGGAAATATCTCCTCGTCAGCCCTCTGACAACGGCAATCCTTTGGGAACCTCTGCTTCACTCGCTGACAATCGGTTTTTTTGTAACGGTGATTTCCGTCCCTCTGGGGTCGGTTCTTGCCTGGCTGATGGTTCGCTCCGACATTCCCGGTAAAAAACTGCTGAGCATGCTCATTATCATCCCGTATATGATCCCTTCCTGGTGCAAGGCGCTCAGCTGGCTTTCCGTGTTCCGCAACAGCACGTCCGGAAGTCTCGGTCTTCTTACAGGCCTCGGCATCCCGATTCCGGACTGGCTTGCTTATGGGCCGTTCGCGATCATCTGCGTGATGAGCATGCACTATTACGCATTTTCGTATATCATGGTGTCGGGTTCTCTTCGTTCCATCAACTCCGAGCTTGAGGAAATGGGCGAGATCCAGGGCGCCAACAAAGTGCAGATCCTCAAAAGCATCACGCTTCCCCTCGTTCTGCCGGCGGTGCTTTCCGCCACCATCATGACCATTTCCAAATCGATCGGTTCGTACGGCGTAGCGGCGAACCTGGGCAACCGCATCAGCTACTATGTGCTTGCTACCCGCATGAAGGAGTTCATCAACGACAGCCCCAAGGGTGTGGGCTATGCGATGAGCATCATCATGATCCTGCTTGCCAGCGGCACGATATTTGCCAACCAAAAACTGGTAGGCGTACGCAAATCCTATGCGACCATCGGCGGTAAGGGTACGCGCAGCAACCTGATGCACATCGGCAATGCGAAATATCCCCTGCTGATTTTCATGGTACTCTTCCTATTTGCCGCAATGGTCATGCCGACTTTCGTACTTGTGATGGAAAGCTTCCAACTTCAGACCGGACAGGGATACGCCCTTTCCAACCTAACCCTGTACGCCTGGATCGGCGCGCTGGATGAGT
>CAZJYV010000043.1:11401-12426 GCA_964550295.1 uncultured Clostridium sp.
CCACGCGCGGCCGCGGCAAATGGTATGGCAAACTGACGGAACAACTCGTATTCATTCCGTATCTGATGCCCGGCGTGGCGTTCTCCGCCATCTACTTTGCCATGTTCAGCGAACCGCGCCTGGGCGGAATCATCCCCTCACTGTACGGCACGTTCATGTTGATTTTGCTCACGTCGGTTGTGAAGCATTTTCCCTTCGCGAGCCGCTCCGGCTCCGCGAACATGATGCAGATCAGCGTGGAACTGGAGGAGGCGGCCGACATTGCGGGGGCGAGCTTCTGGCGAAGAATCGGCAAAATCGTGATTCCCCTTGCGAAAAACGGTTTCATTTCGGGATTCATGCTGGTGTTTATCAGTATCGCCAAAGAGTTGGATCTGATCGCGATCCTGATGACGCCGTCCAACTACACGCTTTCCTTCCTTGCGTTCGAGTACTCCAAAAGCCTTATGCCGCAAAGTGCGGATGCCATCGCGATCATTATCCTGCTCTTCATACTCATCTGCTATCGTGTCGCCAACTTGTTCGGCGCCGATATCAGCAAGAGCTGGGGTTGATAATCTGATATACTTATAAAATGGAGGATGATTGAAATGAGCAAGATCGTATTGGAGCATATCGATAAATTTTACGGTGACAACCACGTCCTTCGCGACATCAGTCTCACCATCGAGGACGGGGACTTTATGACGCTGCTGGGCCCCTCCGGCTGCGGAAAAACGACCACGCTGCGCGTGATTTCCGGTCTTGAAAAGCCGCAGAACGGCAAGATGCTTTTAGACGGCAAAACCATGATTGACGCCGCCAACGCCTTTTATGAAGATCCGAGCAAACGCGGATTGAACCTCGTTTTCCAGAGCTACGCGCTGTGGCCGCATATGACGGCCTATGAAAACGTCGCCTTCGGTTTGAAAATTAAGAAACATCCGAAGCATGAAGTGGAGGAAAAGGTCCTGCATGCGCTCAAGGTCATGCGCATCGAGGAGTACCGTGACCGTTACCCCAACGAGCTTTCAGGCGGCCAGCAG
>CAZJYV010000044.1:0-12101 GCA_964550295.1 uncultured Clostridium sp.
CCACGCGCTTCCAGCACCCGGTCGCGGGAACCTACAAAAAGTGGTGCATAGAGCACGGCAGAAAGTACTTTTCCGTTGCCTCCGGCGGCGGCACCGGCCGCACGCTGCATCCGGACAACATGGCTGCAGGCCCTGCTTCCTACGGCATGACGGACACCATGGGCCGTATGCACAGCGACGCGCAGTTCGCGGGCTCCTCCTCCGTACCGGCGCATGTGGAGATGATGGGTCTTATCGGCATGGGCAACAACCCGATGGTCGGCGCGACGGTCGCCGTTGCGGTCGCCATCGCGGAAGCAAAGTAACATCACGCTTCACAACCGAAATTCCACACAAACAAGCGGCTTTCTCCGAGCGGAGAAAGCCGCTTTGATGCATCCACCCAATTTCCCGGGGAATATCGCGCTCTTTTGCGGCGAGCATATTTTTCTGACCATCCATGAAGAAGCCGCGCAGACTGCGCGGCTTCAAACAAACGGCTCTTTACGGTTTTAACGCAGGCTTATGTCATCGCGTTAAACAGCATATCGAAAGCAAACGCGGCTGCAAGGTACAGCAAACCTACGAAAACAAGGTACCACATCGTGCCGTGCCGCCTTTCGCTGCGGGCTTTTTTATAATCCAGAAACGTTCTGCGTTTTTCATCGCTGTCTTTGATGCGCACGACTGATACGAGGCAGACCATCGCAAAGCCCATGATGTCAAACAGCCCCTCTCCGGAAACGAGCGTCATCAGTCCGATCCCGATGAGCAGCGCGGCAGACAGGAAGCATCCGTCGCACAGCAGTCGGTAGATGCGCGCGACATCCGTTTCTTGAAAGATGCCGCGCGCGGATACAACCGCCAACGCGATCAGCGCGCCGATTATGAAGGTCGCCAGATAACGGATCAGGCTGCGGTTTTTCCGATCGGATTCCCGTTCCATTATCTTTTGTCCTGGGCTTCGATCAGCTGCCGCAGTTTTTCTCTCTCCGCCGTATTGCAACTGACGAAATGTCCCGGAAGGATCTCGAACAGTTCAGGCTTATCAACCGTGTAGTCATGTTCGAGCGCAGGCACATAGCTGATCCGCTTGTGCCGCTTCTCATAGTGCGGATCGGGCAGCGGAATCGCGCTTAGGAGGGAGCGCGTGTAAGGATGCAGCGGGTGGCGGAACAGCTCGTCGGAACTTGCAAGCTCCACCAGTTTTCCGTAATACATCACGGCGATCCTGTCCGAGAAGTACTTGACGACGCTCAGATCGTGCGCGATGAACAGGATGGTTAGCCCCATCCGCTCGCGCAGGTCGTTGAGCAGGTTGATCACCTGCGCCTGAATGGATACATCAAGCGCGGAAATCGGTTCGTCAGCAATGATGAGGTCCGGTTCAAGCACAATGGCGCGCGCGATGCCGATGCGCTGCCTTTGCCCGCCTGAGAACTCGTGCGGATACCGTTCCGCATGCTCGCACACGAGGCCGACCATTTCCAGCACCTCTTTAACCTTCTGATCCACATAGGCCCGATCCCGGATGCCGCGGATGGTAAGCCCTTCGGAAATAATCTCGCGCACGGTCATGCGCGGGTTAAGCGATGCGATCGGATCCTGAAAAATCATCTGCATCTTGGACATGATGCCGCTGTCGATTACCTCTTTATAATCCTTGCGGTCCGCCTCAAGCTTTGCAGAAAGTTCAGCCGCTTTGGCCGGGTTGCCTGCGCGGCGCTCCTCCCTGATTTCCGCTTTCCTGTCCTGCACGCCCAAGCCGATGCGCTTGCCCTTGAAGAAAACATCACCGCCCGTGCATTCATACAGCCGGATGATCGAGCGGCCCGTCGTCGTTTTGCCGCAGCCGGACTCGCCTACAAGGCCGAGAACCTCTCCCTTGTAGATGTTGAAGGATACGTCATCCACCGCCTTGATGGTGCTGCCGCGCAGCTTAAAGTATTGTTTGAGATGTGAAACGCTGAGCAGTACTTCCCTGTTGTCACTCATGGACGTTCACCTCCAAATCGCGCATTCTCTTAATCCTGTCGCTGACAATCTTCGGTATCTCCGCCTTGGGCGCGTCCGGATGCAACAGCCAAGTGGCAGCCCTGTGCGTTGGGGTGATATCGAAGAAAGGCGGTTCCTCCTCAAAGTCGATTGCAAGCGCGTACTTGTTGCGCACCGCAAACGCATCTCCCTTAGGCGGGTAGATCATGTTCGGCGGCGTTCCGGGTATCGCTCCCAGTTTTTCTTTGGTGTCGAGGTCCGGCATGGAGGCAAGCAATGCCCATGTGTAGGGGTGCGAGGGCTCGTAGAATATCTCGTCCACGCTGCCGATCTCAACGATCTTACCTGCGTACATGACCGCAATCTGATCCGCCATGTTGGCCACCACGCCCAAATCGTGCGTGATGAAAATGACGGACAGCTGGCGCTCTTTCTTCAGGCCGTTGATCAGATCGAGTATCTGCGCCTGTATGGTCACATCGAGCGCCGTGGTCGGCTCATCGCAGATGAGAATATCCGGATTGGCGGACAGCGCGATCGCGATGACGATCCTCTGGCGCATACCGCCTGAAAATTGGAAGGGATATTGGTAATAGCGTGTGCGCGCTTCGGGGATGCCCACCTCTTCCATCAGGTCGATGGCATGCTTTTTTGCGAGGCGGTTCGTCACGCGATAAACCATCTTGGATGCTTGCAGCTTGATGAAGCTGACCATCTCAACCGCCAACTCCCTGTAATCGATCTCGTTGACACAGGCAAGCTGCGCCGCATAGGAATCGCGGATGCGGATCATGACGGTGCGCACGTTTTCGCGGTACAGGGCGAGGTCGCCGCTGCCGATGAGCTCGTTATCCTTGCGCGAAAGCTTCTTTTTGCCCTCGAGCGCGCGCATGTGGAGATAGGATGCAAGCGCACTGTTGATACCCGTGTGGAAGGTGTATGCGAAGCTGTCCTTCGAAATTGCGAGCGGATCGATGGAATCTTCCACAGCCGCCGTCAGCTCGCGCGCGATTTTATGGCAGTCTGCGGGCGAAGCCGAATCGTCGGCAAAGGTGGGCAGGTACTGATCGATCTGGTTGATGATGTTCTGCTTTTTACCCAGTGCCTGTTCGTGAGAAAGGCGGATGGCGCCCTCGGCATCGTTTAGGAACGCGTCCATAAAGGATGTGTTCATAAAAGCGCGCATCGTGTTGTTGAGCGCCTCCACACTCTCGGAAACGAGCGGCTTTCCGGAGTAGAGCACATAATAGCCCATCGCGAAAAAGTCGGGCTTCGTTGTGTCAAGCGCGGCGGCATATACCGTGCGCACACTTCCCAGCGCTTCCTTTACGGGTTCCTTATCGCCGCCTGCTTCATAAGAGGCAAGCGCGGAGGCAAGCGCGTCAAGCTTCGCCTGCAGGTCTCCGTCGCGCCTGACAAGATAATCGTTGTAGGTCTTACCGGCGTTGCGCAGGATATCTTCCCTGATTTGCTTCGCCACGGGCTTCGGCTCGCAGTTGATGAGCGTGATGAGCAGGCCGTCGATATCCGAAACGCCGGATTCAATCCAGTCCTTAGCAGTGTTGTATTCTTTCTCGAGGTTGTTCGCCTTTTCGGTGAATTTTTTAACGATGCCGATCTCGCGGTTCACACGGGAAGCGGCGTCGCCTACGCCTTGCTTTTTGAGCGCTTCGGTCATACTCGCCTCAAGCACGCGGATGATCTTGCCGAATTCGCGCGAAGCATCCCGCTGGTTCAGCTTGCCGTTGAGCAACATCGCCTCGGTGAGCTGCTTGCCGATTTTCATAATCGGGTTCAGGCTCGAAAACGGATCCTGGAAGATCATCGAGATCCGGTTTCCGCGGATCTGATGGAATTCCTCCTCCGGCAGCTTCATCAAATCGCGGCCGTTGAAGAAGATTTCACCGCTTTCAACAATGGAGTTGCCGGCGAGGATGCCCATAACAGCACGAGCCGTCACCGATTTGCCGGAGCCGGATTCGCCCACGATCGCCAGCGTTTCTCCCTTGTTCAGATCGAATGAAATGCCGCGCACGGCTTTTACCGTGCCGTTGTTCGTCCTGAAAGAGATACGGAGATTTTTAACATCGAGTATCTTTTCCATATTATTCCTCCGTTCCTCTCAGCGACGGGTTGAACGCATCGCGCAGGCCGTTGCCGAACAGATTGAATGAAATCATCAGCAGCGATATGATCACCGCCGGGAAGAGCAGGATATGCGGATCGGTCGCCAGATAACCCTGGCCGTTGTTGAGCATCGTGCCGAGGGATGTGAGCGTTTTGCTGTTGAAGTTCACGATACCCAGGTAACTGAGCACGGACTCTGTCATGATGACGCCCGGAATGGCAATTGCGGAGCGCGTGATGATCGTGCCGATCGCGTTGGGGAAAATGTGTTTAAACATCAGCCGCGCGTCCCTTGCGCCGAGCGTGCGCGCCGCGAGGATATACTCTTGATTCTTAAAGCGGTAGAACTGTGTGCGCACGCTGTACGCGGTGCCAATCCAGCCGGTCAGCACAAAGGCGAAAAGGAGGCCGACAAACGTGCTCACCTTCCCTGTATTGACCAGGTGCAGCTGGAACAACGTCGCCGTTACGATGAACGGGATGCCGCTGAGCACATCGCTGACGCGTTCCAGAATCAGGTCGACCGCGCCGCCGTAGTAGCCTTCAACCGCCCCGTAGATCGCGCCGATGATAAAGTTCACCATGAACACGCACGCGGACAGGAGCAGCGAGAGGCGGATGCCGAAGCAGATGCGCACGAGGATGTCATAACCCTGCGCGTCAGTGCCGAGCAAATGCGTCGGCTCGTGCCCGTTGAGATAAACATAATAGTTGTAATACAGCACGCGGACGGAGAGCATCTTCATGTCCTTTTGTTGATAATACATGACGTTGCCGTCCTTATCGCGCAGATAGTTGTCCACCAGGCCGTTTTCGGTGATGACGTCAAGCTCGCGCATCTGGCGCCCCTGCGCGTCAACAGGCCACATATTTGGCGCGTGGCGATACCAGAAATTGGCGTCATCCCTGTTGTTGATGTCACACCATTCGCTGTTGACGTCAACCATCGGGTAGACGACCTGCATGCCGTTTTCTTCCTGCCAGGCAATGAGCTCCGCATACTGATCCGTGGTGATCTGAATATACTTGAAGCCGACCAGAAGATACGAGTCCACGCGGCTTTCCCGATAATCGACTTCTTCGATCTTATAGGTTTCGCCCTCGATGATAATCGGATAAAACTCGTTCTGCGTACCTTCGACCCAGGTCTTGCCGCTGCCGTCCGTATCAGCCGCGCCGATGCCGATGGCCGTGTAGTAGATCAGGTATTTGTTGTTGAGCTTTTGGATGGAGCCGCCATCCCAGAACCCGGGGGCGCTGAGTAATCCGTTCTTTGGTCTCGCCTTGGAATACATGCCGTCGACATCAAACATTTGATAGCTGCTGATGAAAGGCCCGGCCACGGCAAGCAGGATGATCAGCAGAATGATAACCGCGGCCGCAACCGAAGCTTTGTTTTTGCGGAAGCGGATCCAGGCATCCATAAAGTAGCCGATGGATTTTGTTTTATGCTCCACATCGTGCAGCTTTTCGTTGAACTGCACAAATTGCAGCTTTTCGGATGGTATGTTGCGCATCGCTTTATTTTCCATACTCATTTCTCCCCCATTCTGATCCTGGGATCAATGAATCCGTAGCTCAGGTCGATCACGATCGTCGACGCCAGTCCGATGATCGTGTAGAACATGCTTGTCGCGATAAACACATCGTAATCGAGCATCGCGATCGATTGGATATACAGCTTGCCGACGCCGTTGACCACGAAAATCTTTTCAATGATCATGGAGCCGGACAGAATACCGAGGAATTCGCCGAGGATCATCGGCAATATGGGAACCATTGCATTTCTCAGCGCGTGCCGCGCGATCGCCATGTTTTTCGTAAGACCCTTAGCGCGCGCAAGCAGCATATACTCGCTTGTGAGCGCCTCGGTGAGCTCCGCGCGCGTAAAGCGCGCAAGCCCGGCGATCGTACCGAACGCGAGGGAAAGCACAGGCAGAATCATCGATTTGAACATCGGCCACGTCAGCCAGCTTCCGCCGGCGTCAAACAGCGACGATACCATAACCGGCAGCGCACCCAGCTTAAAGCCGATGAGATATTGCACGAGGAATGCGTAAACAAACGACGGCACAGAAACGAACAGCATGACGATCGTAGATATGACGTGATCGATCGGTTTGTTCTTAAAGATGGCCGCGATAATGCCCAGCACAATTCCAATGGGGATAGAAAGAATCATCGAGTATGCGTTCATCAGAACCGTCGGCGGCAGTCTGGAAAACAACACCGATCCGACGTTTTCCATATAGCCGATTTTCCAGGATGTACCCCAGTCCCAATCGGTGATGATGTTGCGAAGATAGATGCCGTATTGCTCCATAATGGGCTTGTTCCAGCCCAATGCTTCCCGGCGGGCCATTTCGGTCTCCGCCTGCAGACCCATCATCGGCATTTCGGGCTGCAGCATTTTAATCAGAACGAAGCAGATGGTCATGATGATGATAAACGTCATGAACATCAGCCCGAT
Source organism: uncultured Clostridium sp. (assembly GCA_964550295.1). Classification (GTDB taxonomy): domain Bacteria; phylum Bacillota; class Clostridia; order Christensenellales; family CAG-138; genus Phil1. The sequence continues at coordinate 6,572 of CAZJYV010000044.1, forward strand.
TCTCTTTAACACGTATTTGAACATAGACATGGGCGGAATTCCTCATCTCTCAGCTTTTGTGCATGATTCCATCGGAATGACGCAATAACCTTTAAAAAGACTTAATAAAATCTCTTTATGCGCACTCTCGGGGTGATGAACACCCCGAGAGTACAGCAAATGGATTATTTTGTCACGTCCATTGATGCGAGATCGATGGATTACTCGTAGTTGAGCGTGCCGCCCTGATCGGCAACATACTGATCCCACTCGGCATCGGTATAGTTGAAGGTCATCAGGCGAATTCCGCCGTACGCATACATGATGTTGTAGTTCAGCGTCGCGTACTGGAGCTGCTTAGAGAACAGCGAGCAGGTTGTATAGGTCGCAACGGGGATGCACTGATAAGCCTGCAGGATGCCGGTCTCAAGCCAGGAGAGGATGGCGAGCTTCGTCTGCGCGTCGGTATAGGTACCGTCGTTGATGGACATAGCCCAGTTCTGGAAGGTGTTGTTGACGGTTTCGGCAGTGCCGTCGCCATCAAAATCATAGGTGATGTCCATCGTCTCAACGGTGGGATCCCAACCGCAGGACTCATGGATCTTGTCAAGACCGCCCAAGTATTCGGGCTCGCAGTAAACGCGGATGGTCGAGTACGGATAGAACGCCGCTCCGCCCCATGCGCCGCGGATCATCTCAACACGGCCGTTGGCAACGTCGGCATACCTGTCTTCGGCGCCGCTCTGGAAGGTGAAGGTGATCTTGCCCTCAAAGCCCGTGCCGACGGTTGCCGCGGTGACGAACTCGTTGAGCAGATCCTGCTGACGGGTGTCGTCGGCGGTCATCGTGGCGGCTGCGGAGCACATGCAGGTGATGTTGATAGCCTGGCCGTCGGTGTAGAGACCATCGGCAATCGCCTGCTCATAAACGGACTGGAAGAGCGCCTTGGCGGCTTCGACGTCGTAGCCGGTAACGGCCGCGTAAGCGTCGTCAACCGTGGCATAGGTCTTGCCGTCGCCGTATTCGATGCCATAGAGCCGGAGCACGGCTTCTTTGTAGTAGTAAAGGCTGTTGAGCAGGAAATATCCGGGTTTGAACGCGGACGTGCCTTCAGCCGCAAACCTGGCCCTGTCAATCGTGAAGGAGAGCGCTTTACGGAAATCGTCATAGGAGAGAACTTTCTTGTTCGCGCCGTCGCCTGCCTCTTCCTCAAGGGCCGAAAGGGCGGTCAGATCGGTTGCGAAGATAAAGCGCATGGTGTAGGTTTCATCCGTCTTGAGCAGGTAATCGCTCATGCGATAGGTGGCCATATCCTCAGCAGTCAGCTCCACTTCGTCCAACTGACCCTGGTTGAAGAGCTGCATCTGGGTGTTGTGGTCGGCGATGATATCGACCTTGATGCTGGTCGCCTGATACTCGCCCTCATGCTTGCCGTCGGTATAACCATACCATTTTTCGTTGCGCTCAAAGACCATCTGCTTATCGACCTCAAAGCTCACGAGCTTGTAGGGGCCGTTGGAGAGGGTGGACGCAACGCCGGTGCAGTAATCGGTCGCGACAAGGTTTTCAATCGTGCTCTTGCCGGCTTCATACAGGCCCTCGTTGACGAGCCAGGAGCTGCCGGTGAGGCCGGTGAGGAAGTAGAACATGGTTTCGGAGGTTTCAAGGATGTAGGTCAGCTGGTAGTCGCCGGTCTTGATCAGACCGACCTTCTCCCAGGGAACTTCCTCGTACACGCCGGAGCCATAGAACACATAGTTGGCAAGGTCATCCTGTGTTTCGTTGCCCCACTCGTCGCTGCCGGTATAGCCGAAGAGCAGCGCGATGGTGTCGTCCGTGATGGGAACGTATCCGTCCGCATCCGCGAGGGCGAGCAGGCCTTCATAGCAGCTCGCAAAGTAGCCGTAGCCGGCATAGGTAGCGATCGAATCGCCGCCCATCCAGGCCAAGGCATCGTTGAGCGAGAAGTACATCACCGCGCCGTCGGCAGTGGTGTATACGCCGTCCGCGCCCTTGAGCCATGTGGCAAAGGCGTTGATGACCGCGCCGTCGGCATCCACGTTCTCGGAGAGAATCGGCTGGCCGACCTTATCGTTGTTGTAATAACCCGCGGCACCGATGAGCGCCATGCTGCCGTTGAAGTAGCTGTTGGCGCGGTAGTTCTTCATCGCGGGATCAAGAAGCTGCTGCATGGAGTAGATATAGGAATCAGCGTTGATGGGCGATCCGTCCTCCCAGCATACGGCGGGATTCAGGTCGATCTGGTAGACCTGATTCTCTGTCGCGGTAATGCCCCAGGCATCGCGATCCGCGAAGGTGGCGGTAATGTCCGTAACAGCGGTGGCGCCTTCATAGACCCACTCGTAGTTCACGCCGTCATCCGCGATGGAAACGTCCACCAACGGAGTCCAAATATAGGGAGTGAGAGAGTCGTCGGCATTGGTCTCCCATGTATGGGGATTCCATTTGACGGGACTCGCGCCCATTGCCACGTTATAGGTATATGTGGCAGGGGCTTCGGTTTCCGCAGGAACAGTAGCCTCAGGCGTACCGGTGGGCTCTTCGGTATCAACCGGCTCGGCTGTCTTGCAGCCAACGATCGAAACGATCATGGAAAGAACCAGCAACGCAACGATCAGTTGGGAAAACCACTTCTTCTTCATTATGTATCTCCTCCTGTGATATTTAATTTCCGTGAAGAAATCATAAATTATTATAGACTGCCGCTGAATGAAGTGTCAAGCCATGCATACTTGTATTCATTAATACAAACCCTCAGAATACGGCATTTCTTCGACCTTTATCCATAATATATTAAATGACAGCCGGCTTTATACAAAGGCGAATATCCGGAGCGGGTGTTAACCGTTCATTTCATTGAGCACAGCGCGCGCTTATGCTATAATAAAATCGTTATGAAAAACCGTCACCGCAGAAAAAGGAATTACCGGCGCAGAAGCAGGCTTTCGGGAAGCAACTGGGGTCCTGTTTTGGCGCTCATTGGCACTGTGCTGGGCGTTCTCGCGCTGGTGGCTTTCATCCTTTTCATCGGGCTGCCCAAGCTTTTGCCGATGCTCGGCGTCAGCTTTACCGCGCCTTTCGCACCGACGCCATCTCCCTCGCCCACGGCCGCCCCGACACCGACGCCCAATCCGATGGACGCGTTCGATATCCCGTCGGCGGAAACGGAGGTGGTTTTTGACGCATCTTCCAGTTACCGCTGGTTCGGCGATCCGTACCTGTTTGAAGGCAAAATGGTTTTTTCCGCCGGCAAGCTTGTGGACACCAAGGCGGAACTTCTCGACCTGTATTTTTACGAGCCGGCAACGCGCACCGCAGACAAGCTAAACCTTTCGCTCCGCAACACGCATTTCATGTATCCTAAGTTTAACGGGCGTTGGCTCATTTATCTGGACGCGAAGCCAAGCGGCGGCGGATATCTGACCGCGCTCGACCTGACGGATGCCGATGCCGAGCCGATCCTCATAAAAGAGATCTACACAGGTCAGCCCGAACCCATGCTCGACGGCGATTATGTTGCCTGGACGGAACGCACCGGCACGCGCATGGATAAGCTTTTCGTATGCGACCTCAACACGCTTGAAACCACCGTTGTGCATATGTTCAGCAACAATTCCTACGGACAAAGCCTGCCCTTCATGCGCAACGGAATAATCATTTGGGCGGACGCCGATTCTTCCGGCGCTTCCGGCTCCGCCGACACAAGCGTGATCTACTCCATGCGCATCGGCTCCTCGTCGCTCGGCACATACAGCAGCGGCGTTTATGTACACGACCCTCAGACAAACGGCGTATATACCGCCTGGCTGGATGCGCACCACGCGCCCGACACAGGCCTATATTACAGCAATCAGGGCGGCAATCCGGTCAAGATCGCAAGCGGCGTGGTGCAGTTCGGCATGTGGGATACGTTCATCGCCTACTGCAAGAACGAGGTGATTTACGCATACCGGTTTGACAACGGCAAAACCTACCGCATATCCGCCGATTATGAATCGGCGCAGTTCCTGGGCGTATCCGATTCCTGCGTAATCTGGATGGACGTTACCTCGCGCGAACGCGACATCATCAAATTCTCCCGCCTGCCTTAAGGAGCGCATATGGCAAAAATACAGAAGACCGTTTTTACCTGTGGCGAATGCGGTTATGAAAGCAGCAAATGGCTGGGGCGCTGCCCCAACTGTGACAGTTGGAATACCATGGTTGAGGCGGCTTCCGTCCCCATGCAGCAAACAGGAAGCGCTTCCGCCCGCGCTGTTCCCCTCGCACAGGTCCGGGCGGACGCCGCAAAGCGCGTTTCCTCCGGCATGGCAGAGCTTGACCGCGTGCTCGGCGGGGGGATCGTCGGCGGCTCGACGGTTTTGCTGGGCGGCGACCCCGGCATCGGCAAATCCACGCTTCTGATGCAGACTGCGGATAAACTTGCAGCACTGGGTATTGTGCTTTACGTATCAGGCGAGGAAAGCGCGGCGCAGCTGAAGCTTCGCGCGGAGCGGCTCGGGCTGCGATCAGATATCCTCATTCTCGCGGAAACGGATATATCGGTCATCGAATCCGAAACGCTGCGCGTCAAGCCGGCTTACCTGATCATCGATTCTATACAGACCATGTACTGCGGCGAACTGGCAAGCGCGCCGGGCAGCGTGAGTCAGGTGCGTGAATCGACCGCCTTTCTCACGCGCATCGCAAAATCCTCCGGGTGCGCGGTGTTCATCGTCGGCCACGTCACCAAGGAAGGCGCCATCGCAGGACCGCGCGTGCTGGAGCATATGGTGGATACCGTGCTTTCCTTTGAAGGCGACCGGCACGACTCGTTCCGCCTGCTGCGGGCGGTAAAGAACCGCTTCGGCTCCACGGACGAGATCGGCGTTTTTGAAATGCGGGATACCGGCATGGAGGAAATCCCCGATCCGTCGGCTCTGTTTCTCTCCGGCACAAACGCGCCGGGCTGCGCCGTATGCTGCGCGATGGAAGGCACACGTCCCATGCTCGTCGAAGTGCAGTCCCTGATATCCGCATCCCCCTTTTCCAACCCGCGCAGGATGGCTGCGGGGCTTGATCTGAACCGGTTGATCCTTCTGCTGGCGGTACTCGAAAAAAAGGCGTTCCTGTCGCTTGCGGACAAGGATGTTTACATCAACGTGGTGGGCGGCCTTCGCTTGGAAGAGCGCGCGAACGATCTGGCGGTTGCGATGTGCGTCGCTTCCTCCTTGTTGGAAGCCCCTTTGCCACCGCATACAGCTTGCGTGGGGGAGATTTCCCTCACCGGCGAAATCCGCTCCGTGAGCCGGCTCGACAAGCGTGTATCCGAATGCGCGCGCCTCGGGTACGGCAACGTGATCGTATCAAAGGGCGCAAAATTGCCAAAGATTGCGGATGTCAACGTCATCCGCGTTTCCACTCTGGGGGACGCCGTGCGCATCCTGACCGGGAAATAGGATTGCCAAAGCACAGGATTGTGTTATAATAGATTTTGCGTGCGCTCGTAGCTCAGCTGGATAGAGTATCAGACTCCGACTCTGAGGGTCGT
>CAZJYV010000045.1:0-11917 GCA_964550295.1 uncultured Clostridium sp.
GCGACCATTTCCTCGAGGTGGATTACGACCTTTCCAAGGTCATGTTCATTACGACTGCCAACACGCTCGACACGATACCCCGTCCGCTTCTTGACAGGATGGAGATCATCGACCTGCCGGGTTATATGGAATACGAAAAATTGGAAATCGCCAAACGCCACCTTATTACCAAGCAGATGGAAAAGCACGGCATGCGTAAAAGCATGCTGAGCATGACGGATGCCGCCCTATCCGAGATGATCCGCGGCTATACGCGGGAGGCGGGCGTACGTACGCTTGAACGGGTGATCGCTGCTGTATGCCGCAAGGCTGCCTGCGAAATCGGAGATGGAAAAAAACGCGTGCGCGTATCCCCGCAGCGGTTGCATGAATACCTCGGCATTCCGAGGTTTACGCACAACGCAGCTGAAAAGGAAAACATCGTGGGCATGGTAAACGGCCTCGCATGGACCAGCATGGGCGGCGAACTGCTCGAGGTTGAGGCGCAGGTTATTCCCGGATGCGGGCAGGTGATCCTTACAGGCAAATTAGGCGAGGTCATGCAGGAGAGCGCCCGCGCGGCGCTGACCTTCATCAAAGCCCATGCCGATGCCTATGGGATCGATATCGCCCTGGATCATCAGGATATTCACGTTCATGTGCCGGAAGGCGCCGTGCCCAAGGACGGCCCAAGCGCGGGTATCACGATCATGACCGCAATGGCGAGCGCACTCACCGGCGTGCCTGTGCGTGCCGGCATTGCGATGACGGGCGAAATCACGCTGCGCGGCAATGTACTGCCCATCGGCGGACTTCGCGAGAAGCTGCTCGCCGCGGTGCGCGCAGGTATCACGGAGGTGATCGTGCCGGAAGGCAACCGCAAGGATATCGAGGAGATACCCGCGCAGATCAAGGACGCGCTCACCATCCGTTTCGTTGACGGCGCATCCAAGGTGCTGCTGCTCTCATTTGTACGGACGCCGGGTGTCAAAAAAGCGGAAGCGGAGGGCAATTACCTGCCCATCCAGCAGACGTCGATATCAGGGGTGGTGCAATGAGTGAATTTACCGTTAAAAAAGCGTCTTTTCTCAAAAGCGTAGGCGCAGGAAAGGATTGGCCGGCCGGCGTTCATATCGCCATGGTCGGCCGGTCGAACGTGGGCAAGTCAAGCCTGATCAACTCGCTCTGTGCGAACAACAAGCTTGCCCGCATATCCGCAAGCCCGGGTAAAACGCGTCTGATCAATTTTTACGATGTCAACGACGCACGCTTTTATCTCGTCGATCTGCCTGGCTACGGCTACGCGCAGGTATCTAAGACGGAACAGCAACGCTGGGCGGAAATGATCGAAACCTATCTTTCCTCCGGTTCGGTTACGCATATATTCCTTCTTATGGATATTCGGCATCCGCCTACCGACGGAGACCGGCAGATGCTCCAATGGATTATCTATTACGGTCTGCCGTTTACGCTCATAGCGATGAAGTCCGACAAGCTCGCCAAATCCAAACGTGCGCAGGCGGCTGTAGCAGTTGCCAAACAGCTTGGCGCGCCTCCGTATGCCATTACATATTCCTCTGAAACAGGCGAAGGGAAAGAGGAACTGCTCGATCGGATCGGCGCAATCCTTGCGGACGGTGTTCCTGCAAATGAAAACCAAAAAAATTAAGACAAATCGCTATTGACATAAGTATACTGCCTACGCATAATAGTGGAGTAAAAAAACCATCCGGAGGAATCAATAGATGGCTCTCAAAAAGTGTCCGCGCTGCGAGCTCAATTACATCCGCGAAGGCGAGAAATACTGCGAGGTTTGCAAGCGGGAGATGAAGGGTGAGGGCGAATCCGAGGAAGCGATCCAGATTTGTGTGGAATGCGGTGAAAATTCCGTCGTTAAGGGCAGCGAACTGTGCGCGATCTGTCTGAGGGAAGCGCGCCGCCAGGAGAAACTGGCTGAAGTCGCAGAGGAAATCCGCACGCCGGATCAGATCAACATGCCTATATCGACCGTGGCGCTCGATGAAATCGAGGTGCCGCTGCCTGCGGACGGTGAGATACCCGAAAGCGAGTTGGATGAGATCGACAAGGAACTCGGTGACGATGATGACGATCAAATTGACGATGATAACGAAGACGGCGATGACGATGATGAAGATTGACGCCTGAGATGAAGGTATTTTGTATAGGCGATCTACACCTGCCAGGCAATTCCGATAAGCCGATGGATGTATTCGGTCACGCGTGGGACGATCATCCCACGCAGGTTAAAAATGCGTGGCTTCAAGCGGTGGGTGAGGATGATCTGGTTCTCATACCCGGCGATATCAGCTGGGCGATGCGCATGGAAGACGTGAAGGAAGATCTCGCTTTTATCGGCGCTCTGCCCGGTAAGAAGCTGATTCTCAAAGGCAATCACGATTACTGGTGGAATTCCATATCAAAGGTGCGTGCCCTTATGCCGGAGGGTTGTTTTGCGTTGCAGAACGATGCGTTTCTGCACGGCGATTTCGCCATCGCGGGTACGCGAGGCTGGACGTGTCCGGGAAGCGCCGGCTTTATGGAAGCGCAGGACAGACCGATTTATGAACGGGAACTGATTCGCTTCGGTCTGTCGCTGGACGCGGCGGAAAAAGGGAAGCGTATCATTGCTATGTTACATTATCCGCCGTTTAACGAAAGAAAAATGTCATCCGGCTTCACCGAGCTGATCGAGAGCCACAACGTTGAAACTGTCGTATACGGACATCTGCACGACAAGGCATGCGCTGCCGCGTTCGAGGGAGAGCGCAACGGCACGCGCTATTTGCTCTGTTCCGCAGATCATATCGGCTTTGCTCCAAGGCTTGTCGCTGACAATTGACACGTTACAGCGCAACTTTCGCCTCCCGGAAATCCGGGAGGCCTTTTTACATCAATTTTGAAAAAAAGCAGGGAAATTGTCAATAAATAGGTCAAAAAATATCATAAAAGTGGTGACAAGTGTAGTGAAGTGGTGTATAATTCCATTATGCAACAGGTAAAGGGGAGCATACTATCTGTTGAACGATTCTCGGAGGCGCACGCGATGCTGATTAATTCATATGAGCATACTGTGGACGCCAAAGGTCGGCTGTTTATTCCGGCTAAGTGGCGCGACGATCTGGGGGACACCGTGATCGTAACCCGCGGCCTCGCGGGCAAGGGCGATCACAGGTGCCTTTTCGGCATGTCGCTGGCTACCTGGCTGGCATTCCTCGATAAGTTTAAAAACGTGGCGATGGCTGATATTGTAACCCAGAGCGCGCTCAGAAAAACATTCGCGATGGCTTGCGAGTGCGAGCTGGACAAGCAAGGCCGTATTTTGATCACAAACGCCCTGCGCGAACAGGCGGGCATCGACAAAGAAGTGACGCTCATCGGCATGGGCAATCGCATAGAACTGTGGGATACCGGACGCTGGCAGACCATCCTCCATTCTGAGGAAGAAATGGATGACGAGGTGCTCGCGCACCTTGCGGGTCTTGGTATATGACGGAGTTCAAACACGTACCGATTATGCTGGCAGAAGTCCTCGCGCTGCTTAGGCCCGAGCGAGGCGGACTGTTTGTGGACGGAACGCTCGGCGGCGGCGGACATGCCCTGGCGGTGCTGGAAAAGTTGCCGGAAGACGGCCGGCTTGTGGGTATCGACAGGGATGGAGATGCAATCGCGGCTGCAAAAGAAAGGCTTTTGCAATTCGATCAGAAATTTACCGCGCTGCGCGGCAACTTTTTTAACATGAAGGAGCTGCTGGCGGAGATTGGCATCGACAGCGCGGACGGAATATTGTTGGATTTGGGCGTTTCGAGCTACCAGCTTGACGCTGTCAGCAGGGGCTTTTCTTACAAAGAGGATGCGCCGCTGGACATGAGGATGGATGCATCAGCCGGTTTCTCGGCTTACGACTTGGTCAACACGTATCCCGGCCAAGAGCTCTACCGCGTTATTCGGGATTACGGCGAGGAACGGTATGCTTCCAGGATCGCGAACGCGATTGTGCGGGAAAGGCAAAAGAAGCCGATCCAAAGCACGCTGGAGCTGAGCGGTCTGATCTGCTCCGCGATGCCCGCTTCGGCAAGACGCGAGGCACAGCATCCCGCCAAGCGTACTTTTCAGGCGATTCGCATCGAGGTGAACGGTGAGTTGGAAGGACTGAACGGGGCTCTCCTGGCCGCTCACGACCTGCTGGCAAGCGGCGGTGTACTCGCGGTGATCACCTTCCATTCGCTGGAGGATCGGATCGTCAAGCAGACGTTCAAAAAATTAGAAAACCCCTGTACCTGCGATCCCCACGCACCGATCTGCAACTGCGGAAAAAAACCTACGGTGCGGATTCTGACGAAAAAACCTTTGACAGGCAGCGAGGACGAGGTTGAGTCGAACCCACGCGCTAGAAGCGCAAAACTTCGCGCGATCGAGAAATTATAAAACACGGAAAGGCAGCGGCGGAATATGGCGGCAACAGCGAATAAAAACAAATACGCATACGCACCGTCGCGGGTGTATTCGTATTCGCGCGCCGCACTCGCCGAAGCGCTGCCCGCTTACGAACCGGCGGAAAATCCCAATCCGGTGCCGCCGCAGCCGGAACACAGAGCACATCCCGGTCAGCAGACCCGCGTCCGGCGGGAAGTCGCGCCGGCGGCAAAGCGCAAGCAGAGGTTCCTGCCGAAGCTTTTCAGCGTTGGGGCTGTGTTGATTACGGCAGCTATGCTCATATACATGATCGTGCGTTATGCCGCGATCACCGCCGAATGGGCAAATGTGAACGAGCTTCAGGCGCAGATCGATGAAAGTCAGCGCAGGATCACGCAGCTCGAGGTGCATCTCGATGAGGCTGTCGACCTTGAGGATGCAAAGAAGACCGCTCTTGAATTTGGCTTACATTATCCTGCTGCGGATCAGATTGTGGACGTGGACGGAGCAAACGGCGGCGGGAATTAACGCCGTTGGGAGGCGAGCGATGGGAACACCCGGCGCATTGAACAAAAAAAGGCTTCTGGCAGCGTTGCTCATCATGGGCGTTATCTACCTGCTTCTCATTGGAAGGCTCGCAAGCATTCAGCTCTTTCAGGGCGCGGAGCTGGAGGAGAAGGCCGAAGCCCAGCAGACTAAGGATACAACGCTGAGCGCCGCGCGGGGTATGATTTTGGATGAGACGGGCGTCGTACTCGCGAGGAACGGAACCGCTTATAAAGTCGTTCTCTGGCCCAACAGCATCAAGGCTGCGGAGCGCGAACGGGTGGCAACGGAACTTGCTAAGCTGCTCGATCTGGATTATGCCAAGGTACTTGAGAAGGTCAGCAACATCAAGCAGCAGGAGATCATCCTCGCGCGTCAGGTGGAACGCGAAACGGTTGACGCGATCGAAACGCTTAAGCTCGGCAAGGGCGTGGGGACCGCGATTGACACCAAGCGGTATTATACGAATGGAAAGCTGTTCTCGCAGCTTCTGGGTTTCACGACGGTGGATGGGATCGGCCAAGCGGGATTGGAGCAGGAGTTCGACGAATACCTCACCGGCAAGGATGGCGAAATGGTCACCGAAACGGACCGCAAGGGCAATCCGCTTGCGTACGGCATGCAGGAGATCATCGAGGCGACCGACGGGTATGATGTGACGCTGAGCGCAAACGCCGTCATTCAAGGGGCATTGGAAAAAGCGTGCTACGAGGCGCTCACCGTCAATAAAGCAGTATCGGTTCAGGGCATAATAATGAACTGCAAAACCGGCGCGATCGTGGCTATCACAACCCAGCCGGACTACGATCCGAACGACCCGCCCCGCAGCGACATGGATCTGCTCAACGCGCTGATGCGCAACCGCATCGCAACGGATGCATATGAGCCGGGTTCCACGTTCAAGCTGATTACGCTGGCAGCCGCACTTGACAGCCATACGGTGACAACCGACACCGGCTTTTACTGCCCGGGCTATGTATATATCGGCAGCGACAGGATTCGCTGCTGGAAAAGCGGAGGGCACGGTTCGATCGAGCTCACGCAAGCGGTGGAAAGTTCCTGCAATGTTGCGTTTGTCAATATGGCGATGGCCATGGGAGCGGAAACGCTTTACGACTACATTTACGCATTCGGTTTCGGTTCTTCAACGAACAGCGGTATCTCCGGGGAATCCGGCGGCATCGTGATGAACCAGAAGTATGTCAAGGATGCTACGCTCGCGCGCATCGGCTTCGGGCAGAGCATTTCGGTAACACCGCTTCAGCTTTGCACGGCGGTGTGCGCCGAGGTAAACGGCGGGTTGCTGATGCAGCCGTACATCGTTGATCAGATCACGAAGCCGGACGGAATGGTTGTGTTCGACAACGAGCCTGTGGTGATCCGAAGGGTAATCAACGAGGAAACGTCCGCGTTGATTCGGCAGATCGGCGAGGAAGTCGTCAAGAACGGCAGCGGCAGGAACGCCGGCATACCCGGATACCGCGTGGGAGGCAAGACCGGAACAGCGCAGAAGTATGATCCGGTAACCCATCAGATTGCCCAGGGAAAGCTCATCGCCTCGTTCATCGGCTTTGCGCCGGCGAATGATCCCGAATTCGTTTGTCTGATCCTTGTGGATGAGCCGCAGGTCGGCACGATTTTCGGCAGTACGGTCGCAGCGCCGTTCGTTAAACAGGTGATGGAAGAAGTTCTGCGGTATGAAGGCTATTTGCCCGAAGGGAACGACGAGGGCGTCACCGTGCCCGACCTGATCGGCATGACGATCCTGGAGGCCAAGAGAACGCTCGAGGACCTGGGGATTGAGGCAGCGTTCCAGAGCAACGAGTCGGAAGTGGTCGTTGCACAAGTACCCGGCGCGGGCGTCACCGTTATGAAAGGTTCAGGCGTGCTGCTTTATACGGAAGTGATGGAGCTTGACGTCGAAACGGACGACGGATACAGTAAAGTGAAGGTTCCGGACTTAAGCGGAATGACCAGGCTGGAGGCGCACGATGCGCTCGCAGCCAGAGGATTGGATATTTTGATCGATCCGCCCGATCAGCAGGGCGATGCAATCAGACAATCGCCGGAAGCAGGAGCGGAAGTTGACCCCGGCACACAGGTGCTTGTGGAATTTTCTGATACACAGATCGGCAATTAGCGAAAGGAAAGTACGATGCAGCTTAGGGATCTTGCGCAGTCCACGACATATATCCGCCTGACGGGTGATGCCGAAATCAATAAAATCGGGTATAACTCAAGGCATACGGCCAAGGGAGATCTGTTCTGCTGCGTGGTGGGCACGTTTTCGGACGGACATGATTATGCGGCGACAGCGGCTCAGACGGGGGCTGCCGCGCTCGTCGTCGAACATGAGCTGGACATCGACTTGCCGCAGCTTGTCGTAGCCAATACGCGCATCGCAATGGCGGAACTGGCGGCGGCGTTTTATCGCAACCCCTCCCGGGAGATGAAGATGGTCGGTGTAACCGGAACAAACGGCAAAACCAGCACGACCTATATGATCAAGGCGATTGCGGAACATGCGGGCGCAAAGGTCGGTCTGATCGGCACGATCCGCAACCTCGTCGGCGACCGCGTGATCGAAACCGAGCGCACGACGCCGGAGAGCGTCGATCTGCAAAAAATTCTGCGCGATATGAAGAACGACGGGGTGGAGCTTGTCGTGATGGAGGTATCCTCGCACGCGCTCGACCAGCATAGGGTGCATGGCATCGATTATGATGTGGGGATTTTCACAAACCTCACGCGCGATCACCTCGACTATCATAAAACGTTTGACAATTATCTGGCCGCTAAAAAAAAGATTTTCGCGCAGGCGCACCATGCGGTGCTCAATGCGGATGATCCGTATTTTGCGCGCATGGCGGACGGCCTTTCGATCCCCATCACCACGTTCGGCGTGCGTGAAAACGCGGACTTTTCGGCAGCGGATATTGATATTACGCCCCGCGGCGTGCAGTTCGATATGAAAGAACACGGAAGACCCATGCGGCTCAACGTCGGCATTCCCGGGCTGTTCAGCGTGTTCAACGCGCTTGGCGCAGCCGCTGCCGCAAAGCTGCTCGGCTATTCGGATGAGGATGTCAGAGAAGGCCTTGAACGGATGAAGAACGTATCCGGCAGGCTGGAGCCTCTGCCCACGAATGGGCGCGATTTTACGGTGCTGCTGGATTATGCGCACACGCCGGACGCGCTGGAAAACGTGTTGAGCACCATCCGCGGGTTCGCGAAAGCGCGGATCATCACGCTGTTTGGCTGTGGCGGGGACAGGGATCAGGCTAAGCGGCCGATTATGGGAGAGATCGCGGGCAGATATTCCGAATTCCTCGTCGTCACGAGCGACAACCCGCGCAGCGAGGATCCCTACCGGATCATCGATTCCGTTATGGAAGGCGTGATGAAGTCCGGTTGTGCGTATGTGGTGATTGAGGATCGTTACGATGCCATCAAGTATGCCGTTGAGCACGCTAAAAAGGACGATATCGTCCTGCTGGCTGGAAAAGGGCACGAGAACTATCAGGAAGTGGGAGGCGGCAAACGTCACTTTGACGAAAAGGAGATTGTCGCCGAATTGCTCAAAGAGCCCGCGAAGCGCTGAGCTTTGCGAGGCGGGGAGGGAACACTTATGAAAAACGCCATATTCGCCATGCTGCTTTCAGCGGCGGTCACCATCGCGTTGGGACCCCTTGTGATCCCGATGCTCAGGCGTCTGAAATTCGGCCAAAGCGAACGGAGCGACGGTCCGCAGTCCCATCTTTCCAAAGCGGGAACACCCACGATGGGCGGCATGATGTTCATCGCAGGCATCCTCGTGGGAACGCTTGCCTTTACGCTCAGTGCAACCGAGTTGGTGCTGCCGGCTCTTCTGGTGACGCTCGGATTTGCGCTTGTCGGCTTTTTGGACGATTTTCTCAAGGTCAAATATAAAAACACCGTCGGCCTCAGGGCGTATCAGAAGATTATCGCGCAGTTTGCGATCTCCCTGATCATCGCGCTTTACGCATACAACAGCCCCTTCATCGGGCCCAAACTTTACCTCGCGTTTTTCGACGTGGAATGGAATCTGGGTATTTTCTACATCCCATTTATCATGTTTGTGGTGATTGCCATCGTCAACGCCGTGAACCTGACGGACGGACTTGACGGACTCGCATCCGGTACAAGCCTCGTCGTTGCCGTCACGCTCTGCATCATGTACCTCTATATGTCTGCCGCGATGAAAATGCCCGGTGACCAGGGACAGGCTATGCAGACCCAATACAGTGCGGAGCTGAACGCCATGGCGATCTTCGCGGCCGCAGTCGCGGGCGGGTGCATGGGGTTCCTGAGATATAACGCCTATCCCGCCAGGGTGTTCATGGGAGATACGGGCTCCCTCGCTTTGGGCGGCGCGCTCGCGATGCTTTCGATTTTCAGCCGGTCGGTGCTGCTTTTTCCCATCATGGGCGCATGTTTCGTGGCGAGCGCGGCTTCCTCGATGATTCAGGTGGGTTACTTCAAGCTTACACATGGCAAGCGCGTTTTTAAAATGGCGCCGCTGCACCATCACTTTGAGCTGAAAGGTTACCCCGAAACGCGCATCGTATCCGTATACATGATTGTAACCGCTTTCCTTTGTTTACTGTGCCTTTTGGCATATGTATAAATCTGGGCCGTATGGTGTTTCCGGGCGTAGCCGTGATTCTATGGCGCTTGGCACGGCACATGCCACGAGTTAAGGGGTTTGAGGCAGAGCGCGGTTCTTTTGCCTCAAGCGCCTTGACGAGCACCATACGGCCTCTTTTTCAACTTGACGCGCATGTTGCGCATTGGCTATAATTCCTGCTGGAACGGAGGGGAAAACCATGAAAAACGGAAAGAAACGCGCGGTGATCGTCGGCATGGCGCGCAGCGGCATTTCTTCTGCCAAGCTGCTCCATTCCGACAGGTACGAGGTTGTGATAAACGATATGAAGCCTCATATAGACGGTCTATACGAGGCGCTTTCCGGCATAGACTATATCGATGCGTTGGGCAAGGATCCATCCGAGGTGCTGGAAGGGGCGGATCTGATGGTGTTGAGTCCCGTTGTGCCGATCTTCGCACCTTTTGCGCGGGAAGCGCGCGGACGGGGGATCGAAGTCATCGGCGAAATCGAGCTTGGCTATCGATACTGCGACCGCGGCGCAAAGTTTGTGTGCATCAGCGGCACCAACGGCAAAACCACGACGACCGCGCTCACGGGGGAACTGTTCCGCGCCTGCAGCAGACGCACGTTCGTGCTTGGCAACATCGGCATCCCGATCACCGAGCATGCGCGCGAAACAAAGGCGGGGGATTATGTGGTGGCGGAAACCGCAGCGCTGCAGCTTGAGAGCATTGCGCAGTTTAGACCCAACGCGTTCGGCATGCTCAACATCACAGAGGATCACCTCAACCGCTTCCAGTATAGGATGGAGAATTACATCGCGGCCAAATGCCGCGGCTTCGAGAACCAGACAGAAGCGGATTTTGCGGTGCTCAACCTCGACGATCCCATCGTGCGGGATATGTCGAAGCTGACTCGGGCGCGCGTGCTGTACTTCTCCCGGAAGAAAGAATTGGAAAACGGCATGTTCCTCAGAAACAGCCGCATGGTCTGGCGTATGAACGGAAAGGAAACGGAACTTATCGACGTGCGCGAGCTTCGCATTCCGGGCGGACATAACGTGGAAAACGCGCTTTGCGCCGCAGCGCTTGGGATGTGCATGGGGCTGGAAGCGCAGGGCGTGTGCGACGGGCTGAGAGGCTTCCCCGGTGTGGAACATCGTATTGAGTTTGTGCGCGAGCTGGACGGCGTCACCTTCATCAACGACTCAAAGGGAACCAACCCGGATTCCACCATCAAGGCGGTGGAGGCAATGACGCGGCCGACGATCCTTCTCCTCGGGGTGGGCAACTACGATAAAAAGAGCGATTTCGCGCCGCTTTTCCGCGCATTCGACGGGCGGATCAAGCATGTGATCGCCTCGGGATGCAACGTGCCTGCCATCCTCAAAGCGGCTGAGGAAACAGGTTATCGCGCCATCAGCGTCAACGACGGTTCGCTGATGGATATCATCCGGGAAGCGCGCGCCCTGTGCGCACCGGGGGACGCGGTGCTGCTTTCGCCGGCGGCGGCAAGCTGGGGCATCTATGCCGATTATGAGCAGCGCGGTAGAATATTCAAGGAGCTTGTGAATTCGCTTTAAAGGAGTTTTTGCGTGGCGGGAGCAGAATTAGCGGGCGGAAAGGTCAAAACAGGCGCAAAGCCTGCGACCCGCAGACCCGGACAAATTGATTTTTCTCTGTTTATCGCCATCACCATCATCTGTGCCTTCGGGCTGGTGATGGTCTTTTCCTCAAGCTATTATTACGCTCAGGATAAAAACCTCGATGATGGCTACTATTACTTGAAGAATCAGGCGATCTATTTCGCGCTCGGCATGGCGCTGATGCTCGTCATCTCGCGCATCGACTATCATAAATGGGAAAAGCTGCGTGTCGTGGGTCTTGCGGTTGTTATCGCCCTGATGCTCGCGGTGGTGTTCTTCGGCAAGGAACGCAACGGAGCGACGCGCTGGCTGGATATCGGCGGCTTCTCCTTTCAACCTTCGGAGCTTGCTAAATTCGTGTTGATTCTCTATATGTCCGCCTTTATGGCGAAGCGGCCGCATTTAATGAGCAGCTTTTCGCGCGGGCTCATGCCTATGCTCGTAATCATCGGCGTGATGAGCGGCATCCTATTGCTGCAGAAAAACATGTCTATGATGGTCATCGTCATGATAACCGGCATCATCATGCTTTACCTCGGCGGTGCGCAGATCAAACATCTGGTGTTGCTCGCCTGCATTGCAGTCCCCATACTCGTCGTTGCCGTTCTGAGTGAGGATTACCGCGTGTCGCGCGTGCTGATGTTCCTTGATCCGTGGAACTCGGATCAGACCGGCGCGTATCA
>CAZJYV010000046.1:0-1236 GCA_964550295.1 uncultured Clostridium sp.
CCGGCCGAGTAAAGGCCGAAAACGATATTTTATGCCGGAGGTGAAAAAATGAGCAGCCTGATACCGATTGTTGTTGAACAAACCAACAAAGGCGAACGATCCTATGATATATACTCCCGTTTGCTCAAGGACAGGATTGTCTTTTTGGGCGGAGAGATTGCCGACGACGAGGCGAACCTTATCGTTGCGCAGTTGCTCTTTCTGGAGGCGGATGATCCCGACAAAGACATCAGCCTGTACATCAACAGCCCCGGCGGCTCTGTAACGGCTGGTATGGCGATATACGACACGATGCAGTATATCAAATGCGATGTGGCGACGATTTGCATCGGCATGGCCGCGAGCATGGGCGCGTTTCTGCTGGCTGCCGGAAAAAAGGGCAAACGCAAGGCTCTGCCGAACTGCGAGGTTATGATCCACCAGCCTTCCGGCGGCGCGCGCGGGCAGGCGACGGATATCGCCATCCAGGCGGAGCAGATCATGAAAACAAAGGAAAAAATGAACCGTATCCTTGCGGAACGTACCGGACAGCCGCTGGAGAAAGTCGCGGCAGATACCGACCGTGATAATTATATGACAGCACAGGACGCTCTTGCATACGGTATCATAGACGAGATTATTCCTCCAAGGAGGTAAAGAATGGCAAAGATTGAAGATAAAGGAACCGTCAGGTGCTCGTTCTGCGGAAAATCGCAGGATGAAGTGCACCGTATCATCGCAGGCCCCGGCGTGTATATCTGCACCGAATGTATTGAGCTGTGCCGGGAAATCATCGAGGACGACGTCGAAACGGAGCATAAGGACTTAAAAGATATCCCTAAGCCCCACGATATCGTGTCAACACTCGATCAGTATGTAATCGGGCAGGAGGACGCCAAACGGGCGCTCGCCGTGGCGGTATACAATCACTATAAGCGTATCGACGCATCCTCCTCAAAGGATGATGTGGAACTGCAAAAGAGCAACATCGTGATGCTGGGCCCAACCGGCTGCGGCAAAACGCTGCTTGCCGAAACGCTGGCGAAGATACTCGATGTGCCGTTTGCCGTAGCCGACGCAACCTCGCTCACGGAGGCAGGCTATGTCGGCGAGGACGTGGAAAATATCCTCCTCAAGCTCATCCAGGCGGCGGATTACGATGTGGAGCGCGCCGAAAAGGGCATCGTGTACATCGACGAGATCGACAAGATCGCGAGAAAAAGCGAAAACCCTTCCATCACACGCGATGTTTCAGGC
>CAZJYV010000046.1:1246-11440 GCA_964550295.1 uncultured Clostridium sp.
CTCGAAGGCACGGTAGCAAGCGTTCCCCCGCAGGGCGGCCGCAAGCACCCGCACCAGGAGTTCATTCAGATCAATACGACCAATATCCTCTTTATCTGCGGAGGCGCTTTTGCGGGGATCGAGGACATCATCTCGCGCCGCACGGGCAAAAAGCTCATGGGTTTTGGCGCCAATGTGGAGTCGAATGTCCAAAAGGATATCGGTGCGATTTTGAAAAACATTCTTCCCGAAGACCTGCTTAAGTTCGGGCTGATCCCCGAATTTGTCGGCCGTGTGCCGATCATCGTTACGCTGGAGCAGCTCACCGAGAGTGCGCTTATCGATATCCTGACCAAGCCCAAGAACGCCCTTGCAAGGCAGTATAAACGGCTTTTCGAGCTGGACGGCGTGGAGCTGGAGTTCGAGCAGGACGCGCTTGTGCAGGTGGCAAAGAAGGCGATCGACAGAAAGACGGGTGCGCGCGGTCTCCGCGCAATCCTTGAGGATGTGATGATGCAGATCATGTATGACATCCCCTCGCGCACGGACGTGAAACGTTGCGTCATCACCAAGGACGTGATCGATAAAATCGCGCCGCCGGTTCTGATGCTCAACGCCACGCAGCATAAGCAGCTCGCAAAGGGCGAGGTCAGCTGATTCTTTTATGAAATGAGGCTGCCCCAGAATCGTGATTCTGAGGCAGCTTCTTTTTTGCGACGGTATCATTTCGACAAGATAAACCATCACCGTTTACAGATGGGACATGCGCACTTGGTTGATATATTCGTTTCCATCTAGTAAAATATACAAACACGGTATTTTGGAGGAAGATGGATGGCAAGAATGTTCGGAACAGACGGCGTTCGCGGCGTAGCAAACGCGGATCTTTCTTGCGAACTCGCGATGAAAATCGGTGCGGCGGGCGCGTTCGTGCTTACGAACGAGGTGCATAATCCGCGGATTTTGCTTGGTCAGGACACGAGGAGAAGCGGCGACATGCTTTCCCGTGCGCTCGCAGCTGGGATTTGCTCCGTTGGCGGCGATGTGATCGACTGCGGCGTGATTCCCACGCCCGCGCTCGCGTATCTTGCGCGTCTTTATGCGGCCGATGCAGCCGTGATGATCTCCGCTTCGCACAACACATATGAATACAACGGCATCAAGTGGTTTGACGGAAACGGCTATAAGCTTTCCGACCTGCTTGAGGATGAGATAGAAGCGATTGTCAGGGAAAACAGGAAACTTCCGTGCCCCAAAGGGGAGGGTGTCGGTCACTGCGTTGCAGTGAAACGCGCCGTTGAGGAATATGAGGAATTCCTGCTGTCAACGGCGACGGCGCGCTTTGACGGAAAACATATCGTGCTTGACTGCGCAAACGGTGCGGCCGCGCGCATTGCCGAGAATGTGTTCCGCGCGCTCGGCGCGAATGTGACCGCCAGAGGGGATGAGCCGGACGGTTTCAACATCAACGACCTTTGCGGATCTACGCACCCGGAACGCCTGCAGGAGCTTGTAACGGAGCTTGGGGGAGATGTAGGCTTCGCTTTCGACGGGGACGCGGATCGCGTCATCGCATGCGATGAGTTTGGCAGCCTTGTAGACGGGGATAAAATCATGGGCATTTGCGCGCGGTATCTCAAAGACGCCGCCATGCTCGCTTCCGATACACTCGTGCTCACGGTCATGTCCAACTTCGGCCTGAAAAAGCGCATGGGGGAGTTGGGCATCCATGTGGAGGAAACCGCCGTGGGTGACCGTTACGTTATGGAGCGTATGCGCGAAAAAGGCTTTGTACTTGGCGGTGAGCAATCCGGCCACATCATTTTTTTAGAACGCAACACCACAGGCGACGGGATCCTGACTGCCATCCAGGTGATGAACATCCTGTGCGAGAAGCAGAAGCGCATGTCCGAGCTATCCGCTGAAGTGCCTGTTTTTCCGCAGGTGCTGGTCAACGTTATCGTGGATGCAGACAGCAAGGATGCAGCGCTTGCAGACGAAGAGCTCAAACGTTGCATCGCTGAAGCGGAGGAGGAACTGTGCGGCGCCGGACGCGTGCTGGTGCGTGCGTCGGGCACGGAGCCGCTCATCCGCATTATGATTGAAGGAACATGCGAGGAGCGAATCGACCAGCTCGCCATCGGCATCGCCAAGGTTCTGGAGAGAAAGTACGCAGGGAGGATCAGGCAATGAACGAAGCGGTTAGGCTGGTATCGCCCGCGCCGGAACAGGAAGAGGAGGCGCGGGCTTATGTCGACGCATTCCGCGCGTTAGGCGTTGCGCATATCGAAGGGGGTGGCGCGATTACGGAATTTGAGTGTTATGCAGACTGGCTCGCCTTTAACGAAAGGAACAAAAGCTGGGAAACCGTCCGCGCCGGATGGGTTCCCGGAGAAACGTTTTTTGGCGTTCGGGAAAGCGACGGCAGAATGGTCGGCATGGTGAATCTACGCTACGCCCTGAGCGACTTTTTGCTGCGCGTGGGCGGTCACGTGGGTTACAGCGTGCACCCGGATGAAAGAAGAAAGCACTACGCATCCGACATGCTCAGGCAGGCGCTTGCGATCCTAAATAAAAAGGGAATCGAGCGCGTGCTGGTCACCTGTAACGAGGATAACATCGCCTCGGCGGGCGTGATCCAAAAGAACGGCGGCGTATATGAAAACAGCGAGTGGGATGATGAGGACCAGCGCATGACGCAGCGCTATTGGATCGAAAGCGGGCGATAACAAAACGGAGCGGCAAAACAGCCGCTCCGTTTTCTGTTTTCAAACTTAAAACTCGATCTGTTTTTCGATGTAGCTGTCGAGCTCGCTGATGGGAAGCCTGATCTGGCTCATCGTGTCGCGATCGCGCACGGTGACGGTACCATCCTCGAGCGTGTCGAAATCGACGGTAACGCACATGGGCGTGCCGATTTCATCCGCTCTGCGATAGCGCTTGCCGATGGCGCCGGAATCGTCGTAATCGACCATAAAGCGCTTGGCGAGCATCGCGTAAACTTCCTGCGCCTTCTCGCCCAGCTTGTTTTTTTGGAGCGGAAGCACAGCGGCCTTGTAGGGCGCGAGCGCAGGGTGGAGGTGGAGGATGTTGCGGATGTCGCCGCCCTCAAGTGTTTCCTCATCGTAAGCATCACACAGGAACGCAAGGGCTACGCGGTCCGCGCCGAGGGAAGGCTCCACACAATAGGGGATGTACTTCTCGTTCGTAAAAGGATCCTGATACTCAAGGCTTTGGCCGGAATGCTCCATGTGCGCCTTGAGGTCGAAGTTCGTCCGCGAGGCGATCCCCCAAAGTTCGCCCCAACCGAACGGAAACAGAAACTCGATATCCGTGGTACCGTTGGAGTAATGTGAAAGCTCCGCTTTTTCGTGTTCGCGAAGGCGGATGCTGTCCTGCTTCATGCCGAGGGAAAGGAGAAAGTTCCTGCAAGCTTCCTTCCAGTAGTAATACCATTCAAGATCCGAGCCGGGCGCGCAGAAAAACTCAAGCTCCATCTGCTCGAATTCGCGTGTGCGGAACGTGAAGTTACCCGGCGTGATTTCATTGCGGAAGGATTTGCCGATCTGCGCGATGCCGAAGGGGATTTTGCGGCGGGTCGTACGCTGAACGTTCCTGAAGTTCACGAAGATGCCCTGCGCGGTTTCGGGACGCAGATAAATCTGGTTCGCGGTATCCTCGTTGACGCCTTGAAAAGTCTTGAACATCATGTTGAACTTGCGGATGGGCGTAAACTCGGTTTTGCCGCACTCGGGACAGGCGATGCCCTTTTCGGCGATATAAGTTTGCATCTGCTCGTGGTTCCATCCGTCGGGATGTACATCGGTAAGGCCGTTTTTTCCTGCGTAATCCTCAATCAGTTTGTCCGCGCGAAAACGCGCCTTGCAGGCCTTGCAATCCATCAGAGGATCATTGAAGTTAACCACATGGCCGGATGCGACCCACGTTTCCGGATTCATCAGGATGGCGGAATCCATACCGACGTTGTAGGGGCTTTCCTGCACAAACTTGCGCCACCATGCTTTTTTTACGTTGTTTTTAAACTCCACACCGAGCGGGCCGTAATCCCAAGTGTTCGCAAGTCCGCCGTAAATCTCGCTGCCGGCGAAGATGAAGCCGCGGTTTTTACAGAGCGCGACGATCTTGTCCATTGAAAAACGAGTCATGCCGGATTCCTCCTGAATTATTCAAAGCATATCATAACACCTATCACACCCTCGGACAAGTCACAAATATTTCGCCGGCTGAGTAGTATATCGTAGCAATGCCCAGGGCATGAAAAGGAGGAAAGATAATGTTCTCTCTTGGTAACAATTGTGGTGGCTGCGGGTCTGGCTGTGGCGGAAGCTGGTGGTGGATCCTTATTCTGCTGATACTGTGCGGCGGTGGCTGCGGCAACGGCTGCGGGTCTGTCTGTGGCGGCGATAACGGCTGCGGAAACAATTGCGGCGGTTTCGGAAATGATCTCTGCTCGATCATCGTACCTCTTTTGATCATCAGTGGTCTGAGCAACTGCTTCTGCAATAACGATGGCGGCAGTTGCGGCAACGGCTGCGGAAACGTCTGCGGCAATAACTGTGGATGTGGTGGGTGCGGCTGCAACTGAAAAATCCTCAAACCACATAGGGGAACGCAATGGGTGGCCTCGCGGCCGCCTTTTGCTTATGTAGGCTTATGTAGGCTTATGTAGGCGCAGTTTTGCAAAGCGCAAGTTTCTGCTCGCGCGTCATGCGCTTGAATGCGCCTTCTCTCCTCATAGCGTCCCCCTTGGTTTCAAAGCTTTCGTAATGCATTAAAAACACGGGCAGCCGCGCGCGTGTATATTTCGCGCCTTTACCCGCGTTATGAACCCGAATCCTTTTTTCCATATCCGCTGCATAACCGGAATAGATCGTTCCGTCCGCGCAGCGGAGCATGTACGCATAATACATTACCGATCCATCTCCATGTCGATGAACAGCAACGTGTTTTTCGACCCGCAGCTCATGGAGACCACGCGGTTGCCGCCGCCACTAATTTTGACGAGAACATCCTCCTCGAAGCAGCGCTTTTCGAGGCTGCGGGTGGGTTTTGCGTCGTCGTTCGAGAGCATTGCCGCCTCCGTCTGATCGTATCGATTCGATACATAAAAGCTATCATAAATCGGACTGTATTGCAAATTGCGCGCCTATCAAGTATGATTTTACGAGATAGCAACCGGAGGAAACTTAATGGCATACGACCGAGATTTAATCAGAAATTTCTGCATCATCGCGCATATCGATCACGGCAAATCCACTTTGGCGGATAGGATGATCGAGCTGACCGATACGGTTGCGCTGCGCGATATGGAAGCGCAGCTTCTCGATACGATGGACATCGAGCGCGAGAGGGGGATTACGATCAAGTCCTCACCCGTGCGGATGTTTTATACGCATACGGACGGCAAACGCTACATGTTCAACCTCATCGACACGCCGGGCCATGTGGACTTTACCTATGAAGTATCCCGCAGCCTCGCCGCCTGCGAGGGCGCGGTGCTGGTCGTGGACGCGACGCAGGGCATAGAGGCGCAAACGCTGGCGAACGTCTATCTCGCGCTAGAAAATTCGCTCGAGATCGTGCCTGTCATCAACAAAATAGACCTGCCCAGCGCGGACGCAGAGAGGACCCTCCACGAAATCGAGGATGTGATCGGCCTGCCCGCCGAGGATGCGCCCCGCATATCTGCCAAGCTCGGAACAAACGTCGATCAGTTGCTCGTAAAGATTGTGGAAAGGATTCCGCCGCCCTCGGGCGACAAGGATGCGCCGCTTCGCGCATTGATATTCGACAGCATCTACGACAACTACAAGGGCGTGCTCTGTTATGTGCGCGTAAAGGAAGGCCAGGTCACAGCAGGCACGAAGATCCGCTCGATGGTGACGGGCTTTGAGTTTGATGTGACCGAGGTCGGCGTATTTACGCCTTCGCTCCGACCGACGACTTCTCTCGTAGCGGGGGAGGTGGGGTATATCGCCGCTTCCATCAAGACCGTATCCGAAACAAAGGTCGGCGACACGCTCACCGATGTATCGAATCCCGCTACGCAGCCGCTGCCCGGTTATAAGCACATCAACCCGATGGTGTTTTGCGGCATCTATCCCGCGGACGGCGCGGATTACGAAAACCTTAAGGAGGCGCTGGGAAAGCTGGAACTTAATGATGCCTCGCTCTCCTATGAACCGGAAACCTCGCAGGCGCTGGGCTTCGGCTTCCGTTGCGGATTTCTCGGGCTGCTCCACATGGAAATCATACAGGAGCGCCTCGAGCGCGAGTTTGACCTAGACCTCGTCACAACCGCGCCGAGCGTCATTTACAAAGTCATGAGAACAAACGGCGATGAATTGTCGATTGATAACCCCTCCAACCTGCCACCCGCGGCGGAGATCGACTATATGGAAGAACCGATGGTCAGCGCCAATGTGATGACGCCTTCCGAATATGTCGGCTCCATCATGGAGCTCTGCCAGTCGCGGCGCGGCGAGTTTGTCGACATGACCTATATCGAGGAAGGCCGTGTGAACCTCAAATATACGCTGCCGCTCAACGAGATTATTTATGATTTCTTCGACCAGCTGAAATCTCGCAGCCGCGGATATGCGTCCTTCGATTACGAACTAAAGGAATATGTCCGCTCCGATCTCGTCAAGCTCGATTTCCTGCTTAACGGGGATCTGTGCGATGCGCTCTCAACCATCGTACACCGGGATAAGGCCTACGCCAAGGGGCGATTGGTTGCCGGAAAGCTGCAGGAAGTGATCCCACGCCAACAGTTCGAGATTCCGATTCAGGCTGCCATCGGGGGTAAGATCATCGCGCGCGAAACCGTGCGCGCCGTGCGTAAGGACGTGCTGGCCAAGTGTTACGGCGGCGACATCACGCGCAAGAAGAAGCTGCTCGAAAAACAGAAGGAAGGCAAAAAGCGCATGCGCCAGGTCGGCACGGTAACGCTTCCGAGCGAGGCCTTCATGAGCGTGCTGCGCATCAACTGATATGCCGGGTCTCTATATCCACATTCCGTTCTGCGCGGCAAAGTGCCGCTATTGCGATTTCGTCTCCTTTGCGGATCAGTCCGACTGTGAGGCTTACCTCGCCGCACTGTCGCAGGAGCAAACGCTTTGCCGTGAAGCGCTGCCTTTGCTCGGATATGATACTGTTTTCATCGGCGGAGGAACGCCGTCCGTTCTTCCGGAGGGCGCAATCGCCCGGATCCTTGAGGAAATATACAGAAAATTTCGCGTATCGCCGGATGCGGAGATCACGATCGAGTCAAATCCCGGCACGCTGACGAAAAACAAGCTCCGCTCATACAAAAACGCGGGCATCAACCGCATCTCGATGGGTCTGCAGAGCGCGGACGATCGGCTGCTGCGGAACATCGGGCGCATCCATACCTTTGAACAATTCCTCGAAAGCTTTCGGCTCGCGCGGGAGGCGGGTTTTGCAAACATCAATACGGATATCATGTACGGGCTGCCCGAACAAACCGTGGAAGCGCATCTTGAAACCATTCATCGGCTTGCCTTACTCGCGTCTGAACACATCAGCGCATACTCCCTGATCCTTGAGGAAAACACGCCGCTGTATATGGACGTCAACGGCGGGGCGCAGAACCTTCCCGATGAGGATGCGTCCTACGAAATGCATCGGCAGGGCATGGCGCTGATCGGCGCGCTTGGCTATCGCCGCTACGAAATATCCAACTACGCAAAGCCCGGTTTTGAATCGCGCCATAACCTCAATTATTGGGATAATGGCGAGTATCTCGGCCTCGGCCTCAACGCGCATTCCGCGATGCGTGTGAACGGCAAGTGGCTCCGCTGGTCGAACACGGCGCGCATGGCGGATTATATTGGGACGTGCGGCCGCAGCGAGAGACCGCTTTCGGAGCAGGAACAGGAGATACCGACAGTCGAGGAAATGTTCGAAACGCTTATGCTCGGCCTGCGCAAAACACAAGGCGTCCGCGATGAGATATTCCGCACGCGCTTTGGTAAACGCATGCGCGAAGTGTTCCCACAGGCGATTATCAAGCTTGAAGAAAAGGGTTGGCTCATCGAACAGGACGGCTTTTTTCGCTTGACGGAGGAGGGGCTGGATTTTCAGAACCTCGCGCTGCTTGAACTGATGTAGCGGAAACAAATCATTTTAATATCACTGTTTTGTCACATTAAACACCGTCCTGTGCCTTGACAAAAAGTGCGCGCGGCGGTATATTTTTACCATGCTTTAGCACTCGTTTAAGGCGAGTGCTAACAAGCGGAAATGGCGCAAGCGTCGGAAGGGAGGCGGCAGAGAATGGAACTTGATACGAGAAAACTGCGCATACTGCAGGCGATTATCGATGACTATATTCTTACCGCTGCGCCCGTCGGATCGCGAACGATCGCCAAAAGTACGAACATCGGTCTATCTTCGGCGACGATCCGAAACGAAATGTCTGATCTGGAAGAAATGGGTTTTCTGGAACAGCCGCACACCTCGGCGGGGCGCGTGCCGTCCGATAAGGCTTACAGGCTTTATGTGAACAGCATCATGCGTTACGCGATGCTCACGGGCGACGAGATGGCCGTGATCCGGGATCATTACTCGCAGCGCTTCAGCGATGTGGATGAAATGGTCAAACAAACCGCGTTGGTTCTGTCCAGCATCACAAAGTATACCTCAATGGTGTTGGCACCGCGGCTTCACGCCGCGCGGCTCAGATACATCCACCTGGTTCCCTTGAGCGATAATAGGGCGTTGCTCGTCGTTGTGACGGACGCGGGACTTGCGCGGGATTTTCTGGTCCGGGTTCCCAAGAGCATGGACGAGTATGAGCTGGAAAAGCTTTCGCGCATGCTCAATAACAGACTTTCCGGTCACCGGCTTGACGAAATCGGAACGATGCGCCTGAACGAGATTTCAGGAGAACTTCAGGAAGAAAAAAGCTTTCTCGATGCAATCCTCGCCTCCCTCAAGGGAAGCATAGATGAAGGAGCGCGCCGCGTTGAATTGGCGGGAACAAGAAATATCCTCAACTTTCCGGAATACAACGACGTGGATCGAGCGCGCGCGCTGCTGACCACCATTGAAAAGAAGGATATTCTGTATCGGATGCTTCTGGGAAGAGGCGATGTGGAGTTCACGATCACCATCGGCGCGGAAAACGAGGATGCGGAGATGAAGGATTGCAGCGTCGTTACGGCAAAATACCGGGTAGGGGAAGAACCGATCGGTTCTTTTGGAATCATCGGCCCTACACGCATGAATTACGCGAAGGTTATCGCCGTCATGAATCAGATCGGATTGAGTTTGAGCGAACTGCTCACGAATATGTTTGAAGAGGAGCATCGGTGAAATTGAGCAGCAAAAAGGATGAAAAAGTAGTGAACGTCCCGGTTGAACGGGAAAAAACGGCGGGTGAGAACGCAGAGAAGCAGGCCGAGCCGGAAATCCCCGAAAGCGTTACGCTCACAAGGGACGAGTTCATAAAGGTCAAGGAGCGCATGGATGCGCTGGAGCGCGAGAACGCGGACAACATCGTGCTACTTCAAAGGTTGCAGGCCGATTTTGACAATTACCGCAAGCGCAATGCAAACCTTTCCGCCGACAGCCTCGATGAAGGCGCGCGGACTGTCATCAAGGCCCTCCTGCCTGTGCTGGATGATCTTGACCGTGCGATGGAAGCGGCTCCGGCAGACAAGGATAGCGAATGGGTGAGCGGCGTGCGCATGGTGCGTACGAAGATGTGCGATACCCTGAAGAAGCAAGGCCTTGAAGAGATTGAAGCCTGCGGATGCTTCGACCCGGAGATGCACCACGCGGTGCTTCAGGAAGAAGCTGACAGCAAGGAGAGCGGGGAGATCCTCGAGGTTCTCCAGAAGGGCTATAAAGTCAAAGATCGCATCGTTCGCCACACGATGGTGAAGGTTGCGAAATAATAAATCATTAATCAATCTAGGAGGAAATAGATTATGTCGAAGATTATAGGCATTGACCTCGGTACAACGAATTCCTGCGTCGCCGTGCTTGAAGGCGGCGAACCGGTCGTTATCCCCAACGCGGAAGGCGCGCGTACGACCCCGTCCGTCGTGGGTTTCAAGGGGAACGAAAGAATCGTGGGCAGCGCCGCAAAGCGTCAGGCCATCACCAACCCGGATCGAACCATCAGCTCCATCAAGCGCGAGATGGGTTCATCCTACAAAAAGAATA
>CAZJYV010000047.1:0-11357 GCA_964550295.1 uncultured Clostridium sp.
AGAATAGTCCTTTGGTCATCCTCGATGAGCCGACTTCAGCGCTCGATCCCAAAAGCGAAGCCGAAATTTACGAGAAGTTCGGCACGTTGGTCGCCCATAAAACGGCGGTCTTTATCTCCCACCGGATGAGTTCATCCGTGTTCTGCGACCGCATCCTTGTCATCGATGGGGGCCGCGTATCAGCGTATGCGCCCCATGCGGAGTTGATGAAGGACGAAAACGGTCTGTACCGCAAGCTGTTTACCACGCAGGCGGAAAATTACGAAATCGATGATGAATCAGCCCCCCATTCAAGCGAATAACTGACAACGAACAACGAATAGGCACAAATATCGGAATTCCGCAAAACGGAATTCCGATATTTTAACAGATAAATATACCCAGCGCTTTTAGCTGTTCGCTGTCGTCACTCTTCCGGTTTTACGCCGAGCGTTTCGTCAAAGAGAATGCTCAATTCCAGATCGGTCAGCGTCATATCCGTATCAACCTGTGTGAAAAGCGTTGTTTCACCGGGAGGCAGAATCAGGATATACTGCGCATCCCTCGTTTGAAATCTGCCTTCTGCGACCATTTCGTCGTTTTCGTCATAAAACGCAACACCTGCGGCGCATACGATTGTTTCCGGGTATTCGTTCACGATGATCGCATCAACGAACGTATCCCCCTCCTGCTCGTACACCTGCACGTTGCGCAGGGAAAGATATTGTTTAAAATGATCCAAACCGGAAATGTAGTTGCCTTTGGCGTCAAACGCCGGCGCAGCGCTAGCCGGAAGCTCCGGCGTTGCGGAGGGCGTGGGTTCCAGCGACGGCGCGGGTGAGGAGGTTTCCGTCTCGGGGGGCAGCGTACGGTCCGCGGCGATGACAGGGCGCGCAGAAATGCACGCAGAAAGCGCCAGCGCAAGGAGCGTCGGCATCAGCAAAAAACCGATACGTTTACTTGCCGCCTGTCGATTCATGCGCCTTGCTGAAATCCCCGATGAGCTTCTGCTTGAGTTCATACAGCCTG
This sequence comes from uncultured Clostridium sp., assembly GCA_964550295.1. GTDB lineage: Bacteria > Bacillota > Clostridia > Christensenellales > CAG-138 > Phil1. Next base: position 1,009 of record CAZJYV010000047.1, read on the forward strand.
TCCGATAAGTCCACCTTATATTCGTGCGGATTGAGCAGACGCTTGCTCTCTTCCCAGAACGTCGCGAGCTCGCGTTTGGAGTAAGCCTGTATCTCGCTGACCGCGGGGCATGCGTAAACCTGCTCGCCGTTCACGAACAGGGGTACGAGCATTTCGCGCACGGTAAAATTGCTCAAAAGTTTTGATTTGTATCTTTGCTCCGGATGGATGATGCGAAGGGGGTTTGCTTCATCGATCGTTTCATCATTAAGCGCGATGATGTCCGCCAGCGCCATGCCGTTCTTTTTATCGTATAGGCGGAACACTTTTTTATAGCCCGGATTGGTCATCTTAACGATGTTTTCTGAAAGCTTGATCTTCGGGTAAACCACGCCGTCAATCATTTCCGCCGCAAGTTTGTATACGCCGCCGAGCGCCGGGCAATCGAGCGAGGTGATGAGTTTGGTGCCAACGCCCCACACGTCGATCTTTGCGCCCTGCGCCTTAAGGTCGCGGATCACCGTTTCATCCAGATCGCCCGAGGCAAAAATCTTCACCTCCGCATGACCCGCCTCGTCGAGCATTTGCCGCGCCTTCTTTGAAAGATACGCAAGGTCGCCCGAGTCGAGCCTGATGCCCGTGGGTTGGTAGCCTTTGGCCTTAAGCTCGTTGAACACGGTGATTGCGTTGGGCACACCGGAACGCAGCGTGTCGTAGGTATCGACCAGAAGCATGCAGGAGGTCGGAAAAATCTCCGCATATGCGCGGAAAGCATCGATCTCCGTCGGAAAGCTCATCACCCAGCTATGTGCGTGTGTGCCTTTGACGCCGACGTGGAACATCTGTCCGGTTAAAACGTTGCTCGTCGCCGTACAGCCGCCGATCATGGCGGCGCGCGCTCCGTAGATGCCCGCATCCGGTCCCTGTGCGCGGCGCAGCCCGAATTCCATCACATCATCCCCCGCGGCCGCGTAAACGACGCGCGCGGCTTTGGTCGCGATGAGGGTCTGATGGTTGACGAGATTCAGCAGCGCCGTTTCAATCAGCTGTGCCTGCATGATGGGCGCGCGCACACGAATCAACGGTTCATACGGAAACACAACCTCGCCTTCCGGCATGCCGTAGATCTCGCCCGTAAAGCGCAGTTTGCTCAACTCCGCCAGGAAGCCTTCGTCGAAAAGCTGCAGGGAACGCAGATAGTCCAAATCATTTTCTTCGAAGCGGAGGTTATTGATATAATCGATTACGGATTCCGTCCCCGCCATGATCGCGTAAGCACTGTTCTCGCGGTAGCGAAAAAACAGGTCGAACACGGCCTCGTTCTTCGTCATGCGAAACTTGTAGTAGCCGTACATCATCGTAAGCTGGTACAAGTCCGTCATCATGGTCAGGTTCCGCGCGCTTGTAATATCCCCCATTTTAATCTTCCTTTTTATCCTCGGCAGACCCCTCTTCGGGATCTGCGCCGTCATCCTTTTCATCCGTCTCATCCGCGCCGACTTCGTCTTCCGACTCGCTGCGTGTGATATCATCCGCCTCATCCGACGCCGGGGCTTCTGTGTGCTGCGCTTTTTCGTCTGCTTCAGGCACTTCCGCGGGAAGTTCGCGCGGTGATGGCCAAATGAGCCTGCCCAGCTTTTTTTCGCGCAAAGCGCGTATGATCAGGAAAGCGGCCGCAAGCACGAGGAGCACGGCGCTTAACAGCTGAGATACCCGTACGCCGTCCGCAAGGCCTGCTGCACTGGGCTTGATCAGCCAGAGACTGTCAGCCCGGAGACCCTCGACAAACATGCGCTCGAACGAGTAGAGCAGGGCATACCACACAAGAGCATCCCCGTCATGCTTGAAACGCTTGCGCAGGAGCATGATGAATGCGAAAATCAGCAAACACCAGATGGATTCGTAAAAGAACGTGGCCATGTGCAGATGGCCGCCGTTTGCCGCTGTTACACAGGCGGTGCAAAGCGCGCTATCGAAATAATGCGCGCCTTCGATGGAAACGGAAAACGGAAAGTAATGAAAAATCGGATACTTAGCGAGCAATTCGGACGTAACAGGCAGACCGTACGCTTCCTGGTTGAAGAAATTGCCCCATCTGCCGATTGCCTGCGCAAGGACAAGGCCCGGCACAATGGTATCCGTAAGAGCCAGGAACCGCACTTTCCTGACCCGCGAAAAGATCAGAACGGCCAACAAACCGCCGATCACCGCACCGTAGATGGCGAGGCCGCCTTCCCAAATATAGAGGATCCGGATCGGGTTCTCAAGATATTGCTTAAGCTCGAAGAGCACATAATAGAGCCTCGCACCGATAACGCCTGCGGGAATCACCACAAGGCACAGGTCGATGACAATATCCTTCGGCAGTTTCTTGCGCTTCTCCTCGCTCTGCGCGAGCAGAACCGCGATTACAATGCCGATGGCCATCAAAATGCCATACCAGTATATTTCCTTGCCGAATAGCGAAAACGCTACTCTGTCCGGATTCGTCATGTCGTTGATCCTCCCAAAGTCAGAAATATTCCGAGATTGTACAATGGCATTATTATACAACAAATGCTCCGATAAGAAAAGCCGCCTTATGGCACATTGCCATCGATCCCAACAAGATTTTCCGCGGCTGCGCTGTCCATTTTGTTGAAATAGTAAGTGTAGATTTCTTCCGCCGCGGGAACGCACCACGAACCGGAATAGCCGTTTGGCACGCAGATAATCACGGCGAGATCGGCTTCGCCCTCGCGCGGCGTATAGGAGATGAACCACGACGTATCCTCGATATCGATCGAGGATAGGCCGATCTGCGCCGTGCCGGTCTTGCCGGCGATGCGTTCGAGATAGCCCGCATCCTTGAATGCCTCGCTGAACCTGCCCGCCGCTGTGCCGTGATCCTCCTCCGACACAACGCCCTTCATGCCTGCTTTTATGGCTTGCCAGAGGGACTGCCATTCGTCGCTGTCATCGCCGATGCGATAAGCGAGCGCCGCATTGATATCCTTGATGAGGTTTCCGTCGGAGCCGATGATCTTATCCACGATGTTCGCATCGTACACATAGCCTTCGTTCGCGATGGCAGCAGCGTAACGGGCGACCGCGATGGGCGTCACGAGCGTCGTCCCCTGGCCATAGCCGGTGCGGATGGTCAGCGTCGGCTTCCACTGGATTTCGTTGAGCAATGTGACGATTTCGGCCGTCCACGGCTGCGCTGCGGTATAGCCTTCGGGTATGCCGAGTTCGTCGCTGATGATGCGCCGGATATCCGGGCCTTTGCCGTCAAGGCCGTTGCCGTCCTGCAGCTTCATCAAACGGAGCGCACAGTCGCTCACCGCCTCATCGTCGATTTCCATGCCGCGCAGGCTCACATATTCGCTGAGCCTTTCGCAAAGGCGTTTGTAGATCAGCAACGGGAGGCTTGTTTTTTGTCCGGATACGGAAAGTTCGCCGGACAGATCGGCCAGTTCGTTATCAAAAAGCACATCCTGGCCGCCGCAGATGCCCGCCGCCTCGCCCGTAAGCTCGATGTTCGTGGCCTGGGTCAGTCCGAATTTGCCCGCCCAGTCGTTGAGCAGATCGATGCCGAGGCGATGCGCCACCTCGCAGAAATAAAAGTTGCATGAAACCGTCACCGCGCCTGTCAGTGTGATATTGTTGTGCGATTCATGGCTGGTTTTCCAGCAGCGCGGGGCGCTGGTTCGCGTGACGGTTCCATCGTCGTTATAGATATAATAATAGCCGCCGTCCCCGCGGTCGTTGACCGGCTCGTCGATATCAATGACATTTTCCGCAACGCCCGCAACGCCCGTTACCATTTTAAAGATCGAACCCGGCGTATACCGCGCACTGATTGCCTTGTTGCGAAGCGGAGTCGTATCTTCTGCACTCTGGCTAAACGCGCCAAGGCCGAGGTATTCTTCCTGTTCCGTTGTCAACCCCTGTATGAACCAGTTGGGATCGAATGTTGGATAGGATGCGATCGCGTACACCTCGCCCGTTTGCGGATCCATCACGATGATGGCTCCTGTTTGGGCGGTGTCAATCTCCTTGCCGGCATAATCGCCGCCAGCGTCCGCGTCGATCAGCGCTTGTTCGTCAGCTGCAATCTTGAGGACCAGATCTTCGAGTTCTTTTTGCACGACGGCTTGAAAATCCGCGTCAATGGTAAGCATGATGTCGCTTCCGTCGGTTGCGCCGGTGCTGGATATTTCGCGGATGATGCTGCCGTTTTTGTTGATTTCCACCTCGCGCTCACCCTGATGCGCTGTCGTAGCGCCGGTGAGGTATGCTTCCATCGTTGCTTCCACGCCCGATACGCCGATATAATCGTCGTACGAATAACCGAGCGCGGCCATATCGATCATGTTCTTGCCGCTATCGGAATAAACGTAGGCGCCGGAATCATCCTTGAGATAATACGGCGCAAGCTCCTCCTCCGTGTACCCTCTTGCCAGGAGAGAAGATGCTTCAACCGTTCCAGCCGTCTGCTGAAGATAGCCCAGCACGTGCGCCGCGAGTGTGCCGCGCGGGTAAACGCGCGTGGTGCTCTGCGCGATCTGCACGCCGACAAGCTCGCTGCTGTGTTCCATGATCTCGGACACAACCTCCTCGCCTACATCATAGGCGATGGTAATCGGTTCAAACGCGCGATAGTTGTTGAGGTTGACCTCCTGACGGATGGAGATGATCTTCCTCGCCTGCTCGAACGTGTACTCCTCCGGGATGTACCAGCTGCGTCTGAGGTAGTTGTACGCATATTCCGCCGTCGGCCACTTTGAAAGATCCCAGGCTGCGGGATCCTTCGGGTTGTTCTGATAATTTTCATCGTAGATGGTGAGGCTCATCGCCTCGCAAAAATTTTTATAACGCGCCTTGATCGCGGAATCCGAGGTGACGCGCCAGTTATAAGCCGGCTTGCCATCCTCCCCCATGACGATGTAAGACGTATCAATGGTGGAACCGCCGTTTTCCTCGATGATGTTGATCACCTTGATCAGGGACTGCGTGTATACCGAAGAATCATAGCTTGTCCGGTTATCCGCATCCCGAAGGAATTGCACGTTATAGCAGGTTTCATCATAAGCGAGCACAACGCCGTTGCGGTCGAGAATCCTTCCGCGTTCGCCCTTGACGGCGATGGTTTCCATAGAACGCTGTTCCGCGCTGTCCGCCCACGCGCCGCCTTGAGCGATGGTAAGCACGCCGAGGCGATACATGAGTGCGCCCATCAGGCCGAGCGCCAGCACGGTGAGCATAATAAAACGAATGATCGGTTTTTTCATACGATTCCTCCCGACTCCGACCGCTCCCGCATCGCCCGCTTTTCATTGCGGATCCGCCCCGAAAAAATGTGCTTCATGAGCACGTGTACGGGCATCGTGAGCGCCACCGTCATGAGCATGCAGGGGATGATATAAGCGCCCAGCACAGTGAAATACGCATACTCCGCTCCGGACAGCTTTGCGGCAAGCGCCATGACGTGCTCCTTAAAAAGCGCCGCGACGGCTGCCACCAACGCGGGAATCACAAGGTTGTCCGCATAGTACTTTTGGTAGAATAAGCCGCCGAGTGCCCCGCACACCATATAGCCAATCGCGCTCAGGCCGACCATCCTGGAATAGAGCACATCCGCGATCAATCCGCACACGAGACCGAAAAGCGCGCCTTTTTTGCTGCCCAAAAGCAGGCTCATTGCGGCGACCAGCGCCAGAAGCGCATCAGGTCGTATGCCGTTGAGATTGATTTTTACAAAAAAAATAGAATCGAGATACAGGGCGGCGAGCACCGCCAGGCAGAGGTAAAGCCTTCTCATGTCAATCCCCCTGCGCCGATCCGACGATCACGAGCACCTCTTCCAGATGGCCGAAGTCCACGGACGGAACAATGACCGCGTTTCGGTTGCCGACCGCGTTCTCCGCAGCCTGCCGCTCTACCTCGGAAACCGTTCCGATGAGGATGCCTTTGGGGAAAATGTCGCTCATGCCGCTGGTGACGATCACGTCGCCCGGAACGAGGTCGTAACCCGAGGGAAGATAATACAGCTCCAGCTGATTATCATCGTTGATGTTGAAAAGACCGTGCGCGATGCCCACGTCGCGCGTGCGCTCCACCATGACGCTGACTTCGCTGGACGTATCGATCATGGATGTTACCTTGCTCCATGTCGCGCCGACCTCCGTGACCCTGCCCACAAGGCCGGATGAACTGACCACGGCCATATCCTTCTCGATGCCCTTGTTACGGCCCGCGTTTATGGTAAACACCTCAAACCATACGCCTTGACTGTTGCCAATGACCGTCGCGGTGACGAACTGATAATCCCCCAGCGTTTCGGTATAGTTCAAAAGCATCTTAAGTCTTTCGTTTTCGGCTTTCAACCGTTCGTTTTCCTCCTCGGCGGTTTCAAGCTGCGCCAAACGCACGCGAAGCTGTTCCAGCTCCTTATCCGCGTCTGTCGTTTTGAAAACGCGTTGGAAAAATGAAATGATCGCGTTGGAAGCCTTTGCGGCAAACGTTTGCACAGGCTGAACCACGCTGCCAAGCGAACTTTCCACCCATGTGACGGAGCGATCGGCGGAAGATGCAAAAGCCAAAACGCCCAAGAGCAAAAGCGCGATGAGCATGATCATGAGCGGCTTGTTTTTGAATATTCCCTTCACGAAAAAACCTTTCAAGCGCGCATAAAAATGCGCCGGATTTCATGCTTATTATAATAGTAAGCGCAATCCGGCGCAAGGCATCGGCTTAAAACGTCACACTCTGTTAACCCGCATCACGCGTACTCCGCCGCATCCCCGGCATAGCGGTTGGCGATGAGCGCCAGCGCGCCGAGCGCCACACAGTCGAGCGGATCTTTTGCCCTTTGCACGGGGAGACCCGTTTCATGCGTAAGCAGCCGGTCAAGCTCGGGCAGCAGCGCGCCCCCGCCCGTGAGCGTCAGCCCGTTGTCGACCAGATCCGCGGCGAGTTCCGGCGGCGTTTCGGAAAGCACGCGTTTCACGGCTTCCGTCAGTTTTCTGATAACGGGCGCCGCCGCGTGGCTGATTTCGCCCGAATTGAGTACAACGCGCGCAGGCAACCCGTTTTCAAGGGATCTTCCGCGTACCTGCATGCGCTCCATGCCGCCGGGCAGCGCCATAGCAAGCGTGAGCTTCACTTCCTCAGCGCTCCGCTCGCCCAGCGACAGATTGTACTGCCGGGCGACATATTCAGAAATCGCAGTATCGATATGCCTGCCGCCCGTCCGGAGCGACAGGGAGGAAGCGATTCCGCCGAGCGAAAGCACAGCGATATCCGTCGTGCCGCCGCCGATATCCATCACCATGGAACCGATCGGCTCAAACACGGGCAAACCCGCGCCGATGGCGGCAGCCACCGGCTCATCGATCAAAAGCACGTCGCGTGCGCCGACCGCTTTGGCGGCATCCTCAAGCGCGCGCCGTTCGACATCCGTCACGCACAGCGGCAGGCACATGACAAGGCGGGCGCCGAGCGCGCCGTTACGCCTGCCGAAAGTTTTTTCCAAAAACCGCTTGAGCATTTCTGCGGTGAGATTATAATCCGCAATTACGCCGTCCCGCAGCGGCCAAACGATATTGACGCCCCCGGGTGTGCGCCCTGCCATACGCAAGGCTTCCTCCCCGCAGGCGATCACTGTGCGGTATTCGTCCGCAGTAACCGCGACCGCGCTCGGCTCGCGCAGCATGATGCCGCGTCCCTTGATTGCGATGAGCGTGTTCACCGTGCCCAGATCGATCGCCACCGCACGCGAGAACATATAAAAAGGATTAAATATCATAAGCACTCCCCATTCGTTATTTGATGGAAAGTGTTTCCTTTTTGTTGCTTTGTTATACGTTTATGTTATACTAATCCGCAAATGCTTTTGGGAGGACAACATGAAACTCATTCTGGCATCGGGCTCCGCGCGAAGGCGCGAGCTGCTCGAGCTGATGGAATACGATTTTGAAGTGGTGCCGGCCAACGCAGATGAGGACATCGCACCGTGCGAGCCGGGTGAATATGTAGAAAAGCTCGCGCTGACAAAGGCGCGTGAAATTCACGCGAACCATCCGGACGCGTGCATCGTCGGCTGTGACACCATCGTATGGCTCGATGGGGAAATCATCGGAAAGCCGGCAGATGCGCAGGATGCTTTGCGCATCCTAAAAAAACTCAGCGGAAAACGGCACACGGTTTTTACAGGCGTCGCGGTGCTCGCAGGGGACGTGATGAACGTATTTTACGACAAAACGGACGTGACGTTTTGTTCGCTCTCCGATGAAGAACTCAGGGGATATCTCTCAACCGGCGAACCGCTCGACAAAGCGGGCGCATACGGCATACAGGGGCCGGGTTCCTTCCTCGTGGAACGCGTTGAGGGCTGCTACTTTACCGTGATGGGTCTTCCCAACCCCATGCTGTATCAAGCGCTGCGGCGCGTTGGGGTTTTGCCCCGGTGGATGCGCGGATCAGATCTGTTTTTAGGTGATACCGTCTAGTTTTCGCGAATACATTGACTTCGCATAAAAAAGGAAATACGATCCATATCACAGGTCGCTTCAGGCGACCGGGGTCGAAAGGGTAGCGCAAGGGCTCCGGGGAAAACATCCCCCCGGAGCCCTTGCGCGTCCGCTATATATCGTACTTTTTGAGCAGCGCGTCGAGTGCCTCACGCAGCAGCGCCGCCTCTCCGACGCCCTCCTTGCCGGACAGCTTAGTCAGACGTTTTAATTGCTCCGCTGTATAGTGCGTGGTCTTTGGCACCATCTTATCCTCACGCGGAAAGCAGACCCGATTGCTGCCTACAAGCTTGCCGCGGTACATCGCGCCGTCCGCTTTGCGGATCAACTCGCCCTTCGTGGATGCGTCATCCGGCATGCAGGCGATGCCCACGGTAAAGGTCATCTTTTCCCCATCCGGCAACCGTACGTCATATGCTTGGCGGATTTTTTCCAGCATCAAAAAAACATCTTCTTTTTCAGGATTGTCCAGGAAGAGCAAACTGAATTCATCTCCGCCATACCGATACAATTTCGTTTTTTCGGGCAGATTGTCTCCGAGATGCCTTCCGGTTTCGATCAGCACCCTGTCCCCCTCTGCGCTGCCGAACATTTTGTTGATTCGATCGAAATGGTCAAGATCGACCAAAGCGATCACACAACCTTCGCCGGCATCCGCCGCGTTGCTCAGATCGCGCTCAAACCTATCCGCCGTAGGGAAGCCGAGCGTGTCGTTCACGTTGTTCTTCGAATCGGACATAGAATACGCCCTCCCGCATATATTATATTTATAATATTATTTATTAAATAATATTTGTCAAGTAATATTAACAAAAATGTCCTGCCGATTGCATCGGACAGGACGAGAAGTTTCCTTGTTTGATTTAAGCGCTTATTTGCCCTTGACGGCAGCCTCGGCGAAGGTGTTGTCGACAAGCTCCGCAAAGTCAACGCGCGCGGTCAGCTCGCCGGAACCTTCAATGATATCCTGTAGCCGCGTGAAAGCGTCCTGGGTCATGACGGGGGTCTTCATCCATGAATCGGTTGCGCGGTAGCTCTTTGCCACCATCGCAAGGGTTTCGATCGAGGAATCCGGAAAGAAGGGCTGCATCGCCTTTGCGACCTCTTCGTCGGTCGCGCTTTGTATCCAGACTTGTGCTTGATAGAGCGCACGAACGAACGCCGCGCAGAAGTCCGGATCCTCCTTGATGGTTTCAGGCCGCACCATAAATGTGGTGTACGGCACCTCGCCCGACTCAAGACCGACGTTCGCCACGATGAAGCCCTTTCCCGCAGCCTGGAATTCCGAGGCGGTCGGCTCGAAAAGCGTAACATAATCCCCCGTTCCGCTCTCAAACGCGCCGCCCATGAGGTTGAACTGTATGTTGTTGATAACCTCCACATTTTCACCGGGAATCAAACCGTGCTGTTTGAGCACATAGGTCAGCGTCATCATCGGCATGCCGCCGGGCCTGCCTCCGATGATGGTTTTGCCCGCGAGATCCTCCCACTTGAAATTCGGTTCTTCCGCGCGGCCGACGAGGAACGAGCCATCCCTCTTGGTCAGCTGCGCGATGATGATCGGGTGGTCTTCCTCTCCCTGATTCGTGACGTAGATGCCCGTTTCAGGTCCCATGAGCGCGACGTCTGCCCCGCCAGACAGCAGCGCAGTCATGCTCTTGTCTCTGCCTCCTCCGGTCACAATCTCAATTTCAAGCCCCTCCTCTCCCATGTAGCCGTTGCTCACGGCGACATAGAGCGGCGCGTAAAAGACGGAACGGGTCACTTCATTCAAACTGACGGCGCGCAGTTCCTTCTCTTTGCTTCCGCAGGCGCATAACAGGCATGCGGACATCGCCATGAGCGCACACAGGAGAA
>CAZJYV010000048.1:0-11319 GCA_964550295.1 uncultured Clostridium sp.
TTCACCCAACCTGCAACGTGCGCGCCGAGTTGGGCGGCCAGAGAAAACGGAAGTTGGGCCGTATCTCCATCCGCGCTCTGTTGCCCGCAGAAAATGAGGTCAAACCCGCCTAGCGCCTTCATGCCCTGCGCAAGCGTATACGAGGTTGCATACACGTCCGCACCGGCAAACGCGCTGTCAGAAAGCAACACGCCGCGCGTCGCTCCACAGGAAAGCGCGTCGCGAAGGACGGCTGCTGCAGAAGCTGGTCCCATGCTTAGAGCCGTAACGATGCTTCCGCTTATTTTAGCAGCTTGAAGCGCTGCTTCAATCGCGCAAAGATCCCACGGGTTGATGGTGCCGACGGATTCCCCCCGAAGCAACGCGCCGCTCTTACTGTCTATTCGGGTGTTTCCGGCAGGTACCTGCTTGACGCATACCGCAATTTTCATATCATCCACCGAACCGCCCATGCGGGTCAAAGAACAGCGCCAACCTACGCATTTGCATGTTCTGCTGGTCAAAAATTGCCGGATCGAGCCAAGGAAAGGACCGCTTGCCGATGCCGTAATCGAACGCGGGTTTTCCGCCGAATAACCGGATTTCCTCTGAAAGACCGCGCAGCAAATAAATGAAGTTTTCCTCGTTTTGCGCATCCTTCGGGGCAAACGCAACATGCATGCTTTGTTCCAGAACATGCCCATAGAGAATGAACGGAATACCACCCTCATCCGAAACCCGGAGATATACGGCCAGGCATTCCCCGGATCGACAGCCCGGCGTAAAAAAGCACGCATCGATCTTCATTGCGTCGTCTTCAGAGGGGGAAACTTCCGCATGGAACGCCTCGACAAGCGTATGCCGCATGGCGTGAAGCCGGTCTACGTTCCGTCCGCATTCCGCCCATGTATCTTCATCAGCACCGCCCGAGCGTGCGAACAGCTCTTGGAGCGACTCCAAGGCTTCATCCAAAGTTGCTTCATCGTTGCCATGAAGTTCCATGTAAACCGCCGCGCGCGCATCCCGAGGGAATTCCGGCAGCGATGATTGCGGGGCCTGCGCTCCTTTTGCCGCAATCTGATCCAACGCGTGGCAATTGAAGCATTCAACAACATAAAGCAAGTCCGCATGAGCTTCGCGCCAATCGATCAAATGGCGTATGAAGTCCACTGCCCCCGCGCTGTGCCGAAAGAAAAACACGATGCCCCAGCGTTCCTTCCGTTCTGGCTGCAACAACAAGTCAAAGCTAACCGCAACGCCTAAGCGACCTTCGTTTCCGGAAAGAAAATCGATGAGGTCGGTTTCCTCCTGTTCGTCTGCCTGTTCGGAGGTTAGACTGCGCCCATCGGGCAAAACACATCCTTGCCCGCTGAATAGATACGCCCCACGGCGAATATGCCAGAGGTCGCCCGAGGGCGTCACCCAATCCATAGCAAGGATGGAGGCGCTTATCTCGCCGCAACGGAATCCGCTCATACCGGAAGCGGCTGTCGCGAACATGCCGCCGATCGTCGCCGTTTTTTCGGTTGGATTCGGAGGAAAATAAAATCCGCATGCCGCCGCTTTTCTCTCGATCTGCTCCAATGTCGCTCCGGCCTGTGCGTGAAGTCGGCCTCGCTCGCCCTGCCTTTCACAATCCGACAGCCCGCTCATCCGCGACAAGCTGATGATCACCCCGCCCTGCGGCACCGCGCCGCCCGAAAGGCCAGTGCGCGCGCCCTGAAGCGTGATGCGCAGATCTATTTTCCCGGCATAACGGATTGCTTCCTGCAACTCCTGCGCTGATTCGGGAAAAGCAATGCATTCCGCATGCCCTGTCATACGTGATTCGTCGCTGAGAAAAGATGCGTATTTCGGAAAAACAGGCTCTATTCGCATGAATTTGCCTCCTTATCCAGAAGCGCCCGCACGATAGAGGGCGCATCGGCGACAACACCGATATCCGCATCCTTGAAGATGGGTGCGTTGCGGTCGCTGTTCACAGCGATGACGCGCGATACACCTTCCAAACCAACCCGGAACGCGCTTGCACCGGAAACGCCCAGCACAAGGCAATGCGCGCACTGAAGGAGCGTCCCCGACTGGCCGACAATCTCCCCCGGCTCTCCCCAACCGTTTTGCGCCGCCATGCGCGTCACGCCGAAGCCCGCGTTAAGCTGTTTTGCGAGTATTCTTGCCTGTTCGCAATGTTCACGACTACCTATGCCGGCACCGCAGACGATCACAAGGTTTTTATTTTTTAAGTCGCTGTCCGTCGCCGGTGTGCGCAGCTCGTCGCGCATCAGCCAGGTCGGCAAGCAGGAAACGTGCGGATTTAACGTGGCTTTTTGCGCGGAATCCGGAAAGTTCCGCATCGTAAGAATTGCCGGAACGCGCTGTTTGATCGTCAGGATGACATTCGACGCGCATGTGCGCCTGCACAAAGCCTTTCCATCTTCGGAAAACGACGCGCCTGTCATGAAAAAGCAGTCCACCGCTTTAGCTAGGCGGTAGGCGAGCATCCGCCCAAGGGAAGTATCCGGCAGCAGCGCATAATCAGGCTTGCGCACGCGCCAATCCTCTATCATAGCGGCGACAAATTCGTCCGGCGCATACCATTTCGCGGAATTTGTATCATATATAACAGCACTTAAGGGGTAGAAACCGCTCGGCTTTGCGGGCATCGCAATGATATCGGCGCTCAACTCCCTGTGCAGAAGGTTTCCCGCAAGCGATGTTGGCGACGCTTCCATTAGGTAGCGGCACGCGCGTTTTTCATCCGAACGGCTGAAAAATAGTTCATCCTTTCGGCTGATGGAAACGCGATCGGCGAATGAGAGAGTTGCATCTTTGTTTTTTGCCGCAAGGCGTGCTTGTAGTGTGGTCGCGCGCAAAACTGCCGGACTGTTGCCGACGGAGATGATGACGGGCGTTTTGACAGATCGCAGCCATATCCCATCCGCATCCTGGCAAAGCGTATCAACGCCCCCATCGCAAATGTGAGCTTCGAGCGCATCCGGAAGAAGCGGCAAGGAGAGCATATCCGCTAAAATGAGCGGCACGGTGCCGGTATCGGCCATACCTGCCACGCTACCGGTGAGAATGATGTCATATTGGCCTTGCCTGACGAACGATGACAAAACCGCCGCCGTCGCCTCGGGCGCGAATTCATACGCAGCCGATTCCATCCCTATTTGCTCGATGCCTTGATACCCTGCCGCAAACAGCATTTGCGCGAAAAAGGGATGCAGATCGCCTGCCGTCGCGGCAAAGCACTCCGCACACTGTCCCTGTCTATTACATTCCTCCATCAGACGGAGCCCGATTTCCAGCGCAGACTCGTCGAAACAGTTGATTTGTTTTCCGGCATAGGAAAGATCACTGTGCAGGGAAAAGGTTTCCCAGTCGCAGTCCAGCACGCGCTCAACGATCGGTACGGTCTTAAATAAGACCAGAATCTTCATTTTCGACCCACCAACAGAACCCCCTTGTTCATGATGCCGTTTGGATCCAATGCGTCCTTGAGGCGATACATCAGGGCGTAACTGCTGCCGTGTTCCTCCGGCATGTAATTTGTCCTGTACCGACCGCTTCCGTGGTGATGCGCCACGCTGCCTCCGCGCCGCAGCGTCTCCTCAAGGATGATGTTGACCACACGCATATAATCACTCTTTGCAGACTCAACGCCGTTTTCTTCCATGACGGCGAAAGTAAAATAGATGTTCGTTCCCTGCATATAGCAATGGGAGGCATGACCGCCCGCGTAAGCGAGCTCAGCAACCTCATCCGTCAGACGTTGGATGACCGCATCGTATACGTTGCCGATCTCATCCCAATTCGCAGAAATTTCGCAGGTGTCCGCAATTGCGCCCATGTCGTAATAGATGTTTTTATCAAGCGTGCGGCAGACGTCATTGCGCGTTATCAGCCAGGACTGCACAGGCTTTTCGCCGAGATCGACAGCGCCGTATTTCGTTGCATATCCTTCAATCGCGCTGCCTGTCGCTTGGGCGATGGCGCACGGCCCCTCGCACAGGAACATCAGCAGCGCCTGCCCCGCGGGAACGATCGAATGAAGCCCCAGAACCATCATCACTTCCGCGGCATCGTGCAGGCGAACGACAGCCGGCTTATACCCGTCTGCCATGAGCTCGCGCACGAACGCAAGACCTTGCCGCATATCAGCAACGCCATACGCGCGCATCCAGCGCTCGTCCGGGCGATATGGAAAAAGCTTAAGCGTCGCTTCCGTGATGAATGCAAAAGCGCCTTCGCTTCCGATAAAAAGCTGCCTCAGATCCGGCCCGCAGCTACGGCGCGGCACGTTCTTGATCCGGACGATTTCTCCATCCGGCATAACCGCTTCCAACCCGACGACAAGCTCCTCGATCCCGCCATAAAGCGTTGAGAACTGGCCGGTGCTGCGCGTCGCCAGAAGTCCTCCGATATGTGCCATGGGGAGGGACTGTGGAAAATGCCCTGTGGTGAGACCACGTTCGTTGAGGTAGTTTTCAAGATATTCAAGCGGTGTTCCGCAGCGGACTGTGACGGTCATGTTGGTTACGGACAGGTCCAGTATACCGTTGAGCGCGCTACCGTCGATGATGACGCCACCCTCGATGGGTTCGATTCCCTGCGTCACGCTCGAACCGCCTGTCCGAGGCGTTGCGTCCACTCTGTTCTCGTTGAGAAAGGCGAGCGTTTTTGAAACTTCCATAACGGAATGCGGCCGCACGACGCAGGACGCGCACGGCACGAAGAACTTGCCTGCCGCCCTCTCGTAGATGCGAAAACCGATATAATCCTTTGCGCTCTCCAATATGGTCTTTTCGTCTGTAAGCACGTTTTCTTCGCCGACGATGAACGCCAGCTCGCGGATTAAATTTTGTTTGTCCATATTGCTTCCTTCCTCACTTTCATGGTTCGCGACGCAACGACATTCACGCCGATGCCGCAGATATCTGGAACAATGATGTCGCCGCACGTGACCGGCGCGCATACTTTGATCGCGTAAAGTGCCTTTAGGCACTCCGCCAGCTTTGCCTTGGGGACCTCACCAGAGCTGATCACAGGCAGTCTCGGATGCATGCCGCCTTCGATCACAACGGTGGTCGTCAGGATGCGCATGGGATTTCTGTATTCGTTCACGCCATACTCGATGCCGCGTTTGCAGCCGTTTCCCTGCACCCGGACTTCCCCGTTTTCCTCCCTTATCGTGAGCCGGCAGCCGCTCGGGCAAACCGTACATACAATCTGCTTTTCGCTCATATCGCTGCCTCGTCTGTAACCGTCACCTTCAAAGGGGTGCCTGTGATGCCCTCGCAGCGAAATGCAAGCATTTCAGGAGGCGCGGGATACATCAGCTTTTTTGAAAGCAGGATGTTTCCACCGCAATCCAGATTCAGCCTCGCTGTATGTTGCGCGTGTTTGACGCGCATGAAAAAACCGGCATTTTGGCAGCTTACCCGGAGTCTCTGCGGAACGATAAAATTCACGTTGCCCTCCGTTTCAACGGGCAGATACCGAAACTCTGCCGCAGTTCTGCCGCAGATGAAGTCGACCGCGCCCTGAGCCGCGATTTCTCCGCTTTGGGAAACATAGTCCACAAGATCGAAAACGACCGCTACGTTTCCGCACGCGAAAATACCTGGCACGTTTGTCATGAATGCTTCGTCTAAAACCGGACCTTTCGTGCGAGGATCCATCTCAACCCCTGCGCCGCGGCTCAACTCGTTTTCCGGAATCAAGCCGACCGCAAGCACCAAAAGATCGCAATCAATCGTTTCTTCCGTGCCGGGAATGGGTTTGAGCCTATGATCAACCTTCGATATGGTGACGGCCTGCACGCGCCGCCTTCCGTGTACCTGCGTGACGGTGGTTGAGAGATATAGCGGAATATTGAACTCGTCGAGGCATTGCACGATGTTGCGCGTAAGGCCTCCCGGCGAGGGCATCACCTCGTAAACTGCCCTTACGTCAATGCCTTCGAGCGTCATCCTTCTGGCCATGATGAGGCCGATATCGCCGGAACCGAGGATCACGGCCCTGCTGCCAGGAAGATACCCTTCCATATTGATATAACGTTGCGCCGACCCTGCCGTGAGGACACCTGCGGGGCGTTCCCCATGGATGAGGACCTGGCTTGCCGTACGTTCGCGACAACCCATCGCGAGAATTACAGCGCCCGCGTGTATTTCCAACATACCATCCGTTTTGTTGCAGGCATAAAGAACGCGCTCGCACGTGAGTTCAAGCACCATCGTGTCAAGCTTGACCTCGATATCGCTTTTTTCCAGTTCGTCAATAAAAGCCTGCGCATATTGGCTGCCGCTCATGCGCCGGGCAAAGCGGTGCAGGCCGAAACCGTCATGGATGCATTGCTGCAGGATACCGCCCGGTTCTGCATCCCGTTCGATCAGCAGAACCTTTTGAGCACCCAACTCCCGCGCTTTGAGCGCGGCGGCAAGCCCGGCCGGCCCTGCGCCGACAACCACGATGTCTGCAGAGATGTGTTTCACCCGATGCCCTCCTCATCGCGGTTTTTACGGACAAGAACCGTCGATCCGTTTCCTTTGAGCGTGATGTTTATCCATTCTTCGCCCAGCTCCCGCGCCATAATTTCCAGCACGCGGGGTTGACAGAACCCTCCCTGACAGCGCCCCATACCCGCACGCGTACGCCTCTTGACTGCATCGATAGATGCGGGCGGAACAGGAGAACGCAGCGCATCGATGATTTCACCTTCCGTAATACTCTCGCAGCGGCAGACGATCCTGCCATAATTGGGATTTTTTTTGATCAGTTCGTCCTGCGCCTCGCGGCTCATATGCCTGAAGGCAACTTCGCCCTCTCGCCTTGGCTGCCAGTCCGTTTTCGGCTTAAAGGAACAGCCGTGGGCTAAGGCGTGTTCTGTCAGGATGCCTTCCACCATCTTCGCGATTGCAGGCGCCGCGGCAAGCCCGGGGGACTGTATCGCACCAACGTTGATGAAGCCGACTGTCACAGGCGACATTTCAATCACAAAATCCTCTTTGTAATCGGCAGGGCGGTTGCCTGCGAAAAAGCGGATGATGTCCCCGGAAGAAATGCTGTGATCTCCCCTGCCCATCGCGTATTGAAGCTCTCCCATGGAGGTTGACAAGTCTTCCTTATCGGGGATTTCCAGCGCGGAAGGTCCCATCAATACGTTCCCCTCCGGCGTGCGGCACATACCGCCACCCTTTGTTTCGGAGTGTTCCATCGCCCGGCGGACTTCGGCAAAGGTGACTCGTTCGCACAGGCTATCGTAATCGGGAACGGCCGCCTTATCGAGGATGGCAATAACGCCTTTGCGCGCATGGATGGTGTAGCTTTTGTCGCCTGCCATGGCCGACAGATCATCCGCATAAACGCCCGCGCAATTGATCACATAGCGCGAGTGGATGATTCCGCGATCGGTCACAACGCCTTGTACGACATCGTTTTCATGGATGACGCCTACGACCGCCGTATTCAACAAAAACCGCACACCGTTGACTGCCGCGTTTTCCGCGAGTGCCAGCGCGACCTTGTATGGCTCCACAAGCCCCATGCTCGGCAGCCAAACGGCGGCTTTGACCTTGTTGCCGATACCGTTACGCATGAGACCTGGTTCCAGCTCGCACGCGCGTTTACCATCTACGAGCTCCACGCCATCCACACCGTTTTTTACAGCCTTCCGATATACATACCTCAGCGCGGCCTTGAGGGGCCATTCTGTCACATAGCCCATCGCGCCGCAACGCTGAAAGTCAAAATTCAACTCTTGCGCCCACTTGTCATACAGGCGATTGCCTTCTACATTCAGCTTTGCTTTAAGCGTGCCTGATTTAACCGCGTGACCCGGGTGGATATTGCCGTTGTTCGCTTTTGTCGCACCCATAGCCACATCGTCCGCCATTTCTACGACGATGATCTTTAGCTTATATTTGGAAAGCTCCCGAGCGATGCCGCAGCCGGATATACCCGCGCCGACGATCACGACATCCGCTTCGTCGAGCATGCCGAGCGCTTCCCCTTTTAAACGGAGCGGGGCATAATCCTTGTGCGGCACTGTAACGCCGTTTGCGCTTATTTCGTTTACGATGTTCTTCACGCCTGGCAGTTTTGCGGCACTGTGGCCGATCGCGATAAGCTGCTGCCAGTTTTCACATGTGCCGTGAAGCGTCAGGATGCCGCGCGCATCGATTTCAGCCTCAATCCTTGCACCCGGAAACGTTTTTTTCAGTTTTGATAAGCGATCCTTAGTTTCCACGGCTTGCACCTGTCTTCCGGTCAATAGAATTGAGGGGCCATTTTGAATTCGACGACCAGCCTTTGAATATGGGAAACGGCGATGCCGGTCAGATAACTTTTCAGGATGCCGCTGATGCCGTAGTTTTTTCGGTTGACCATGATAACGGGTTGTCTGAGCTTTTCGGCCTTTTCTCCCCCGATCTGGATCGCGGATACATCAGCGATCGATATGCGCTGTTCTCCACTTAAAAACAGGTTATTGAGATTTGGCTGCGGGGAGTTCAATTCGCCCTGCAGGATCACGCAGTCGGCGTTGCCGGAAAGAAAAGCAAAGCTGCAGGAGATATACGGCATTTCAACGATACGCACATCCTTTCCCGCACATGCAAGCTGTGTCAATTCCCACTGATCCGTGCTCGCGGGATCCGCAACGACAACCATCCCATCCTGAATCTCATCAACGCCCTGCCGGTTGATATAAAGCGTATAGGGCCGGGAATACTCGCAATCCTCAAGCGGGAAAGCGAGTTCAAGCTCAGGATAGCGCGCCATATACTCCTCTGCTGCGTATTGTGTGACTACAATGAAATCGTATATTTCACGCAGCAGCGCATCCACTCGGTTTTTGGAGCCTTGGACGAACGCAAACGTAAACGGCACGCCGCACTTGCTCATCGCCTGACAGATCCCCGTTGCAAGACCGGCGTTGTGAAGACTTAAAGGCGCAGGCATCGATCCTGTGATAAAGCAGAGCCCCGCGTTTTCAAAAAGCCTTTTTTCGTTTTTACCTATCAGATAAGTTCCGCTTTTTCCGCGTTTTTCAAGCGTAATCGCGCCTGCTTTCTCAAGACTATCGATTGCATTCTGCACGATGCCGCGGGAGCAGGAGAATATTTCGGTATATTCCTTAATCGTCAGAATTTTCGTGTTCAGATCGACGCCGATCAAGCCCCGCGCGATGCGCGTTCCGACCAGCCAGTCTTTTTTATAGGGTATTCTGTTCACAAGATCCCCAACCTTATGTACGAAATTTTGTACTTATCATTATTTTATTCCTTTCATACCTCCATGTCAATCGGACATTAACGCCTCAATAATCCGTGAATTTCATTTATTCATTTTATAAACTTGCATTTGCGTACAACGCGTTGTACACTCAGTAAAAAGGAGGCGACGCTATGTCGGACAACCCCCTCATACTGACGTTCGATATCGGGACGCAAAGCGCACGCGCGATGTTGATTAACAAACGCGGCGATGTCGTTGGTAAGTCGCAGAAACATTTCGAAAAACCATATCATTCCCCGCAGCCCGGTTGGGCAGAGCAAGATCCCGATTTTTACTGGAATTCTATCTGTGAAATGAGCCGCAAGCTAAAAGACGAATACGCAGATTTATGGAAAGATATCATCGCGATCACCTGCGCATGCATCCGTGCAACGACCATATGCCTTGACGCACACGGTCAGCCGCTTCGCAGCGCGATCGTTTGGCTGGACAAACGGAAGGCGCAGGGATTGCCTCCCATTCCGGCCGTCAACCGGCTTATGTTCGGCGTGGCAGGCATAGGTGAGGCGGTCGATACGATCCGCTCCAATATGGCCTGCAACTGGATCATCCGGAACCAGCCTGAATTATGGGCAAAGACCGATAAATTCGTGTTGCTTTCTGCCTATTTGAACCTGCGCTTCTGCGGAAACCTGGTCGATTCCACGGCAAATACAGTCGGCGTTGTTCCGTTTGACACAAAACGCGGCTGCTGGCTTGCGAAAAACGACATCACCCGCTGCGTTTACCTGATGGAGGATGATAAGCTGATCGACCTTGTAAAACCGGGCGAACGGATCGGCGTGATTACAGCGTCCGCTTCCTCGGAAACGGGTATACCGGAAGGAACACCTTTCATCGTTGCGGGTGCGGACAAAGCCTGCGAAACACTCGGCCTCTCCTGCACGGATGAAACGAGCGCGGCCTTGAGTTTCGGCACAACCGCAACAGTCGAGATCGCGACGAAAAAATACATCGGAGCCTCGTCCTACATGCCGCCTTATACAGCAATCAACGGCGGCTACCTCCCTGAAGTGGAAACATATCGCGGTTACTGGTTGATTTCCTGGTTCAACCGCGAGTTTGCTGCCAAAGAAGTTGAAGAAGCAAAGCGGATGGGATGTTCCCCGGAAGAGCTGCTCAATGAACGCCTTGCCGAGGTTCAGCCGGGGTGTGACGGGTTGATTTTGCAACCGTATTTTACGCCGGATATATCAACGCCGCATGCGAAGGGCGCAATCATCGGATTTTCTGACATCCACACGCGCATCCATATTTACCGCTCGATCATCGAAGGCATCAATTTCAGCCTGATGGAGGGTCTGTACCTGCTTCAGAAAAGAGGCAATTTTAGCGTGGAAAAACTATTCGTCGCAGGCGGCGGCAGCAGAAGCAGGGAAATCTGTCAGATCACGGCCAACATGTTTGGTCTGCCTCTTCATCGCACACAAACCTATGAGGTTTGCGGCATCGGCAGTTCGATGGCGGCTTTTGTATCGATGGGACTTTTTTCCGATTATTCGGAAGCGATTAGGGAGATGGTTCATATTAAGGATACCTTCGTACCGGACCTGTCGGAACACGCGGTATACCGACAGCTTTATGAGGATGTATACTGCAAAATTTTTGAGAGTCTGGCGCCGCTCTACCAAAAACTAAACACTATCGTCAAACACCGTTCCAAATGATATCATTCCCATATAAAATAAGCATTTGAAAGGAGTATGAAAATGGCAAAATTCACTGCGCAGTCACTTGTAGAGGACATCCTCAATAACCCGGAGGCCGTGAAGGTTGTGGAGTCCCTGATACCCGGCATCACCAAGAATCCTGCGATCAAGATGGTCAAGAAGTTTACTCTTGAGAAGCTCTCTTCCCTGCCCCAGGCAAACCTCTCAAAGGAAAATCTCGGGAAGCTCCTCAAGGAGCTCAACGAGCGCGTCAAAAGCTGATTCACTCTATATTATCCCGATTGAAAACGCGGGGCGGCTTTACAGCCGCCCCGCGCACAATGGATGCTTTCCATTACAGCATAATACAGATCAGGCCGTTGCAGCCATC
>CAZJYV010000049.1:0-11248 GCA_964550295.1 uncultured Clostridium sp.
TCCGGCCTCCTGCGTGCTGCACTACGCGCAGATGATGTTCGAGGGCATGAAAGCGTATCATACGCAGGATGGGCATGTGCAGCTTTTTCGGCCCTACATGAACGCCAAACGCCTCAACCGCACGAACGAGCGCATGTGCATCCCGCCGATGGATGAAACGCTTTTCGTTGAGGCAATCAAGGCAACGGTCATCAACGACATCGATTGGGTGCCTGAAAAACCCTACACCTCGCTCTATATCCGCCCGTTCATCATTGCGGATGAGGTGTCTTTCAGCGTTTTACCCGCCAAGCATTACCGCTTCATGATCATCCTTTGTCCTTCAGGCCCTTACTACGCGGCCAACATGGGCAAACTTTCACCCACGCGCATCTATGTAGAGGATGAGTTCATTCGCTCCGCGCAGGGCGGCACGGGCTTTGCAAAGGTCGGCGGCAATTACGCGGGCGGCATGCGGGCATCCCGGAAGGCGCTCCAGTACCATTGCAAGGATGTACTCTGGCTCGATGCGAAGGAGCGCAAATACGTGGAGGAAATCGGCACTTCCAATGCGTTTTTTATGATTGGGGACGAGATTATAACCGCGCCGCTTGGCGGAACGATCCTGCCCGGCGTCACGCGGGATTCGGTGATTACGCTGCTCGGGGAGTGGGGCATACCGGTTTCGGAGCGCAGACTTTCGCTGGATGAGCTTTTCGAGGCCGCAGGGAAGGGCGAGCTGAAGGAGGTCTTCGCCACGGGTACTGCGGCGGTGATTTCTCCGATCGGCACGCTCTGCTATCAGGGCACGGATTACGCTATTAATGGAGGGCTGGTCGGTAGTGTCGCGCAGAAGCTCTACGATACGCTCACCGGCATCCAGACAGGCAACCTGCCCGATTCCTACGGCTGGACGGAGCGCGTTATATAAGGCGAAAAAATGTCGAAAGGCGCGAATTGCCCGGTTGACAAGTTTGCTGCGGCGTGGTAAAGTGAACGCCATAATATTGAACGCAATGACGGAAACCAGTAGACGCCCAAAAGCTTTTTCAGAGAGCCGCCGGATGGTGAAATGGCGGCAGAAGCGGGGACGTTGAATTCATTCCTGAGCGGCATGCTGAAAATTAAGTAGGCAATGACGGGCGCGCCCGGTACAGCGCGAAGGATATGGTTGTATCCTGTGAGGCCGTGTATACGGCGAATATGAGGTGGTACCACGGTTAATCCCGTCCTCTGCTCGGGTGAGCAGGGGGCGGTTTATTTTATATCCGGAATGGGCGGTATGCCCGTCGTTCCGATCAAATGGGCGCGCGGAACGCGTGCGCGCCGGAAGGAGAAGAAACTTGAGCAACTACTACCAGCGGCAAATCGAAACCGCGCCGCGCGAAACCATCCGCGCGCTCCAGGGCGAGCGCCTCAGGGCGTGTGTACAACGCGTGTACGCGAATGTGTCGCATTACAGGGAACGCATGGAGAGCGTCGACGTTGCCCCGGAGGACATCAAGGGTGTGGACGATCTCGCAAAACTGCCCTTCACCTACAAACAGGATTTGCGCGATACGTATCCGTACGGCATGTTCGCCGTGCCGATGAAGGACGTTGTGCGCTTGCATGCTTCCTCCGGCACGACGGGCAAGCAGATCGTCGTCGGCTATACGAAAAACGACATGGACCTTTGGGCGGACTGCTGTGCGCGCGCCATCGTGGCGGCGGGCGGCAGCGCCGAGGATGTCGTGCATGTGGCTTACGGGTACGGTCTGTTTACCGGCGGACTCGGTCTGGACGGCGGCGCGCTGAAAATCGGCGCGACCTCCGTGCCTGTTTCATCAGGCAACACGCAGCGGCAGGTCACGATCCTCAAAGATTTCGGTTCCACCATTCTTTGCTGCACGCCCTCTTACGCGCTGCACATCGCGGAGCTGTTGAAGGCGGGCGGCGCCACAAAGGATGATATCACCCTCAAGGCAGGCATCTTCGGCGCGGAGCCGTGGACAAACGAGATGCGCCGCCAGATTGAGGAGCAGCTCGGCATCCGGGCATACGATATTTACGGTCTTACGGAAATCATCGGACCCGGCGTTGCGTATGAGTGCGAGGAGCAGACCGGCATGCACGTCAATGAGGATCATTTCATCGTGGAGGTCATCAACCCCGATACGGGCGAGGCGCTGCCAGAGGGGGAGCAGGGCGAGCTTGTCTTCTCCTGCATCACGAAGGAGGCGTTCCCCATTCTTCGCTACCGCACGCGCGACATCGGCGTCATCACGCGAAAACCCTGTTCCTGCGGACGCACGCTTGTGAAAATGACAAAGCCGCGCGGACGCACGGACGACATGCTGATCGTGCGCGGCGTCAACGTGTTCCCCTCGCAGATCGAAACGGTGCTGCTCGAGCACGGCTATACTGCCAACTATCAGATTGTGGTGGACCGCTCCTCCAACTTTGACACCATAGAGGTGCATGTGGAGATCAGCAGCGACATTTTCTCAGATACGGTTAGGGCGATCGATCGAAAGGAAAGGGAGCTGGAGGATGCGCTGCGCTCGCTGCTGGGCATCGCTGCGAAGGTCAAACTGCTGGAGCCCAACACGCTTGAACGCTCAATCGGCAAGGCTGTGCGCGTGGTGGACAAACGAAAATTATTGGACTGAGGAGGCAGGATATATGGTACAGCAACTTTCCGTCTTTATTCAGAACAAACCCGGCAAGCTGGCGGCCCTTACCCGCGCGCTCGCGGACGGCGCCATCGATGTCCGCGCGCTTTCCATAGCGGACACGACGGATTTCGGCATTCTGCGCCTGCTTGTGAGCGATACGGCAAAAGCGAAAGCTGTTCTGGAACAACAAAATTATGCCGCCGGGATTACGTCCGTTACCGTCGTCGCCGTTCCGGATGTGCCGGGCGGCCTCGCGGGCGTGCTGGCTTTGCTGGCGGACGGCAGTGTCGATATCGAGTATATGTACTCGCTCATCGGCAGGGGAGAGAGCAAGGCTTATATGGTTTTTCGCGTGTCGGACGAAGAAACGCTGCTCAATCTGCTCAACAAGAACGGGATCGCCACGGTTTCCGATGCGGAACTGGGCATCCGCTGAACAAAGCATAAATAAGAATTGAGGATAAAAACATGAAAGAACTCAACAAAGCCGCGGATCGATTTACAGACTCCGTCATCCGCCGCATGACGCGCATTTCCATTGGCTGCGGCGCGATCAACCTCGCGCAGGGCTTCCCCGATTTTGATCCCCCCAAAGAGCTGATGGACAGGCTGGCGGAGGTCAGCTACGCGGGACCGCACCAATATGCCATCACAATGGGCGCGCAGAACTTCCGCGAAGCGCTTGCGAAAAAGTGCGGCCGCTGCATGGGCCGCGAAATCGACCCTGAGACGGAGCTGGTCGTAACCATCGGTTCTACCGAGGCAATGGTGGATACGCTGTTCGCCCTTACGAATCCGGGCGATAAAGTCGCCCTGTTTTCCCCCTATTTTGAGAACTACATCGCGCAAACACTCATGGTCGGCTGCGAGCCGGTCTTCATCCCGCTCAAGCCGCCCTCGTTCGACTTCGATGCGAACGAGCTGGAGGATGCGTTCCGCCGGGGCGTCAAGGCGATCCTGATCTGCAACCCTTCAAATCCCAGCGGAAAGGTCTTTACGAAGGATGAGCTTACCCTGATCGCCGAGCTTGCCGTCCGTTACGACGCCTATGTGATTATGGATGAGGTGTACGAGCACATCGTATACGCGCCGCACACGCACATTTACATGGCAAGCCTGCCCGGTATGTGGGAGCGCACGGTTTCGTGCAGCTCGCTATCCAAAACCTACTCCATCACCGGTTGGCGGCTGGGTTACGCAATCGCGCCCAAGAGGATCATGGAGCGTATCAAGCAATACCACGATTTTAACGCAGTCGGCGCTGCTGCCCCCCTGATGGAAGCCGCGATCGCGGGTCTGAACATGCCGGAGAGTTATTATGGAGCGCTCGCTGCGAAGTATACCCATGTGAAGGAACTGTTTACAAAGGGTTTGGACGCAATCGGCATCCCCTATACTGACCCGCAAGGCGCTTACTTCGTTCTGTGCGACATCGCGCCGTTCCTGAAACCCGGCCAAAGCGATGTGGCTTTCTGCGAGGAGATGGCGCATAAGGTCGGCGTCGCCGCCGTGCCCGGAACTTCGTTCTTCAAGGAGAACATCAACAACATCATCCGTTTGCACTTCGCCAAGAAGGATGAAACGCTCAGCGCCGCGCTTGAACGGCTGGCGGATATCAGCAAAATGATGTCCTGAGCGCAGAACGCATCGCAGCTTCGCGTGTAATGTGCTTATATATAATAGGAACATTCCTCGATGACGCGCACAAAAAAAACACCGCCCTGCCAAATAAAGGAGGCCGATGTCGAATCGGCCTCCGGTGAACCCCGATTAAACGGGGTTTATTCGTTTTCAGCAGCCCTTGGGCCGATGCCAAGCTCCTCCATATGGTGCCGCATCCCGCTGATGACGAGCTGCATGACCGCATCGAGCGGCATATCGAGCATATCGCAGCCCTTCTGGATCACCTCGCGGTCGCACTTGGCGGCAAACTTTTTATCCTTAAACTTCTTTTTCAGGCTGGAAACTTCAAGGTCGCTGATGCCCGTGGGGCGCATGAGGCTTGCCGCCTGCACGATGCCGGTCAGTTCATCCACGGTAAACAGGCTTTTTTCCAAATCCGAAACCGGCTCCACGTCCGAGCAAAGACCATACCCGTGGGAGAGGATGGCACGGATGTCAGCCTCGTCGATATCCTGATCCGCAAGCAGCTCCTGCGTATGCTGCAGGTGCTCCTCGGGGAACTTTTCATAATCCACGTCGTGCAGATAGCCGACTGCCTCCCAATGAGACCTATCCGCGCCGAAATGTTCGGCCATAGCGCCCATCGCAGCTGATACCGCAAGCGCATGCAGCAACAGATGCGGCTCCTTCACGTTGGCATCGATCAGAGCGCGCGCTTTTTCCATCGTTAAAACCGGCATAGTAACACCTCTTAAATCATATTGAGAGGTATTATAGCAAAAAAGGCTTGTTAATACAATCAAGGCGGAAATTTGATCGCCGTTGCCTGAGCGCCCACCACCGCGATCATCTCGGAAACCGTAACAAAACGGAATCCCTCGGCAATGAGCTTGGGGATGATCGCCCGCATGGCCTCGGCTGTGGTGGTCTGTTGGTCGTGCATCAGGATTACGCAGCCTTCCTTGGCCTGTTCAACGACTTTCTGTGCGAGGGCGGCTGGGTCCTGCTTGTGCCAGTCGCCTGTATCGATCGTCCAGAGCACGAGCGGATAAGGCACGACTTTGCGCACGGTGCTGTTGTAGAACCCGAAGGGCGGACGGACGACGGCCGCGCCGTGTCCGAGTGCCCGTTTGAGTTCTTCATTCGTCTTTTCAATTTCAAGTACGCATTGCGCTGCCGAGAGGGTGGTCAGGTCAGCATGGGACCAGGTATGGTTGCCGATTTCGCAGCCCAGTGTTTCCATGCGGCGCAACGTTTCCTCCCATCCTTTGACGCGGCTTCCCAACACGAAAAAAGTGGCCTTAACGCCGTATTGTTCAAGCACGTCCAAAATCTCGGAGGTTACCTGCGCATAGGGGCCGTCGTCAAAAGTGAGGGCGATGATCGGTCCGCCGTCGTTCACGGAGGCGGATTGGGAAGATGCGGCATCATGCACGTCCTGCGCAAAAAAAAGCGCCGCCGCGAGCACGCAAAGCGTTGCCGCGGCGGTTTTGAGCGCGCTTGCGCCCATGCTGTTTTGAATCAATCTTGCGAGTTTCATACCGGATTATATTACCGGCAGTTTCGGCTTATTCCACGGACGGAAGTTGGTCGAATCCCTTCTGAAGATCCGCGTCCGTCGGGACGAAGTCGTTCATCCGCCCTTCGTTGTAGGCCATGTAGGCGGATAAATCGAAATATCCCGTGCCGGTCAGCCCGAACAAAATCGTTTTGCTGACTCCTTCTTCCCGGCAGCGTACAGCCTCATCGATGGCGGCGCGGATCGCGTGTGCGGACTCCGGCGCGGGCAAGATGGTTTCGCAGCGGGCAAAAAGCTGCGCGGCTTCGAACACCTTCGTCTGCTCAACGGCGACGGCTTCCATATAGCCGTCGTGGTAAAGCTTGCTGAGCATGGGGCTCATGCCGTGGTAGCGAAGGCCGCCCGCATGGTTTTCAGAAGGTTTGAACGTGCAGCCGAGGGTATACATCTTGGCGAGCGGGGTGATTTTGCCCACATCGCAGAAATCGTAGGCGTATTTGCCGCGTGTAAACGAAGGGCAGGAAGCCGGCTCCACCGCGATGAAGCGTATGTTGTTCTTGCCCTTGATGCGATCGCGCATAAAGGGCGCGATGAGGCCGCCCAGGTTTGAACCGCCGCCCGCGCAGCCAATAATCACATCGGGATATTCGCCGATCATCTCCATCGCTGTTTCGGACTCAAGCCCGATCACGCTTTGATGCAGAAGCACTTGGTTGAGTACGCTGCCGAGCACATAGCGGTGGCCGGGCGTCGTGACGGCAGCCTCCACCGCCTCGGAAATCGCGCAGCCGAGGGAGCCGGAGTTTTCCGGGTCCTCCGCGAGGATCGCGCGGCCTGTATGGGTGGTCGGGCTCGGGCTGGGGATAACCTTCGCGCCGAAATTTTCGATGATGGCCTTGCGGTAGGGTTTCTGCTGGCACGAACACTTCACCATATAGACCGTAAGCGGCAGCTTAAAATACGCGCACGCCTCGGAGAGCGCAGTACCCCACTGCCCTGCACCGGTTTCTGTTGTAAGTCCTGCGAGTCCCTGTTGTTTTGCATAGTACGCCTGCGCGATGGCGGAGTTGAGCTTATGGCTGCCCGAGGTGTTGTTGCCCTCGAACTTGAAGTAGATCTTTGCCGGGGTGCGAAGCTCCTTTTCAAGGTTATAGGCGCGCACCATCGGTGAAGGGCGGTAGATGCGGTACATATCCTGCACTTCCTCTGGGATGTCCACAAAGCGGGTTTGGTCATCCAACTCCTGGTGCGCAAGCGCCTCGCAGAAAACCGGGTACAAATCGCTTTCCACCGCGGGTTTTCCCGTGGCGGGATTGATCATGGGGGCGGGCAGTTCCTTCATATCGGCCCGCAGATTATACCACTGCTTGGGAAGGTATCTTTCTTCAAGAGTAATTCTGTGCGGTATGCGTGTCATCGTTCTTTCCCTCCTTGATTGATGTAAAATAAAAAAGCCTTCATCCCTTCTGTTGGGACGAAAGCTTTTCAAACAAACTTCCGCGGTGCCACCCGACTTGTGCGCGAACGCGCCTCTTCATAAACCTGCAAACACAGGTTTTTCCCTTCTAACGGTGGGAATTCCGTCGGCTTCTACTGAGCGCTAGGCTGTTCGGCCGCCCTCACAAGTCCATTCGTCAAAGCCCGCTGCTGCCGCTTTCCACCGTCACGGCTCTCTGTAAGGCGCTGCTGTGCCTACTCTTCTTGCTCAATGGTTTTTTATGCGATTCAATTGATATATTATTATACAGAGCAAGCCGTATTTGTCAACAACAATATTTGAGCCTTATTGCGAAGGGCTTGCTTTGATGCTATCCTGATACTGTGTCGAATGTAACCTGAAGCTCCCGGCTCGGTTGCCATAAGCTGAGCGCAGGCTGTATAATTGTTTTGTTTATCATACTCACGCCATATATGACAAACGCGCGGCGAGGGTTTTCATGGGGAATCGTTCGATCTGCCGTGCCGCAGGACGCGGAACGGCGGTTACGGCCATATTGAAATCGGCTGCATCTGTGAAAACCGGCGCCAGGGTGGAATTGACGATACCCCCCATAAGGAGGAACCATGACGGATCTACCGCTGACCGAAAAAAGGGATAGAAGGTTTTCCTCGATCGACGAAATGGATACGCTCTCTCTTCTCGTTCTCATCAACGAGGAGGATGCGAAGGTACACCGTGCCGTGCGGCGGGAGCTTGCTTCCATCGCAAAGGTTGCGGATGCAGCGGCAACCGGTATCGCGCGCGGGGGACGGCTGATTTATGTTGGCGCGGGAACAAGCGGCAGGCTAGGCGTACTCGATGCATCCGAGTGTCCGCCGACGTTCGGCGTATCATCGGAAACCGTGCAGGGACATATCGCGGGCGGCTATGAGGCGCTGCTGCATTCTGCGGAAGGCGCGGAGGATGATGCGGCCGCAGGCGCTGCGCTCATTAACCGGCTCGGCGTGAATGAAACCGACACGGTCGTGGGCGTCAGCGCGAGCGGCAGCGCCCGATATGTGATTGCGGCTGTTGCCCAGGCGAGAAGAAACGGCGCGTTTACCGCAGCCATTACTTCAAACAGCGGCACGAAACTCGCTGCGGCTGCAGAACAGGAGATCGCCGTCATCACGGGGGCGGAGGTTGTAGCGGGATCCACGCGCATGAAGTGCGGCACCGCGCAAAAGATGGTGCTCAATATGCTTTCCACCGCTGTTATGATTCGCCTCGGCCACGCGAAGGGCGGCGTGATGACCGACATGAAAGCGGGCAACGAAAAGCTTCGCGCGCGCAGCGTGCGCATCGTATGCGAGGTGACAGGCCGGGATGAACAGGATGTTCGCGGCGCGCTCGAACAGACCGGGTACGATACCGCGCGGGCGATCCTCACCCTGGAGGAAAGATCATGAGCTGGTTGCTCCGTGCGGTCGACGTTGACTACGGGGAGATCGATCACTGCGGGCACGAACGCTCGCTGCACCGGATAAAGGAGGCGAAACGATGGTTGGGATTGTGATGGGTGTGGACGGCGGCGGCACAAAAACGGAGTATGTGCTCGTCGATATCGAATCTGGAGAGAGGATCGGCGGCGGAAGACTTGGCGCGCTGAACCCTTTTTCCGGCGGGGATCAACAACAGAGCACGGCGCGGCAGCTCGCCTTTGTGATTGCGCATAACGAACTGGAATGCGCTGCGGTGCGCGTGGGCTGCGCGGGCGCGGGCGAAGCCGGCATGGCCGAGAAAGTCCGCCTTGCGCTTGTCGACGCGGGCATCATGTGTCCGGTATCGGTGGTTGGCGACCATGAAAACACGCTGAGCACTGCTTATGGCGATGAGGATGGAGCGGTGCTCCTTTCCGGTACGGGCTCAGTGTGCTGTGCGCGCTGCGAGGGATCGTTCATTCGCGCGGGTGGGCGTGGCCATGTTTTTGACGACGGGGGCAGCGGATATGCCATCGGGCGGGATATGCTGGCCGCGGTGGTACGCGCATCCGACGGGCGCGGACCCGAAACGAAGCTGAGCGATATCGTGCGTGACTTTTCGGGGCTGAGCAGCATCGGGGATATTACGTCGTATTACACGGATCCCGCGCGTCCCAAGGGGGATATCGCGGCGCTCGCGCAGATGCTCGGCATGGCGGTTTCTTTTGGGGACGAGGCGGCGAGGATCATTATGGATAAGGCTGCCAACGAACTTTCCCAGATGGTTACGGCGGTGTTCGGGCAGATGAAGCCCGCCTGCAGGAAGCTTGCTTTCACGGGGTCTGTTCTCATCGGCAACCGCTCGCTTCGCATGCGGGTCAAAACGCTTGTGGCCGAGCAATTCCCGCACGCGGAAAGCTTCGTTCTCTATACGCGCGCGGCCGAAGGCGCCGCTGCCTACGCGTTGAAAAAGCTCAAGGTCAGCGGCTGAATTGAAGCCATAAAGGGGTATTTTTGCTATGTACGAACTCGTTCAGGCTGGAACGGCCACCTATTATATCGAATGCCCCGCGAAAGTCGGCGTGTATGTGCGCAAGGGGGGCGAGGCGTATCTCATCGACGGCGGCTTCGACAAGGAGACCGGTCGGAAGATCCGTCAGGTTCTCGATCACAACGGATGGCGGCTCGCCGCTATCATCGCCACCCACTCCCACGCGGATCATATCGGCGGCAATGCCTATCTGCAGGCGCAGACCGGATGCAGAATCTATGCAAGGGGCATGGAGGCCGCGTTTGTGCGCCATCCCATTCTGGAACCGTCGTTTCTTTTTTCCGGTTTTCCCATTGCTGAACTCCGTCATAAGTTTTTCCTTGCCCAACCCAGCGCTGCGCTGGATTTTTCGGCGGAAGGCTTTCCCGACGAGCTGGAGGTCATCCCCCTTCCCGGGCATACGTTCGACATGGCGGGCATCCGTACGCCGGACGGCGTGGTGTTCCTTGCGGACTGTGTATCCGGAGCTTCCACGCTTGAAAAATACGGCGTGCCGTTTATATACGACGTTGGCGCGTTCCTGCAGACGCTCGATCGTGTGGAAACGATGCAGGCTGTCCTGTTCGTACCCTCACACGCGCAGGCGACTGCGGATATCGTGCCGCTCGTGCGCCTGAACCGCGAAAAGGTGCTGGAAATCTGCGAAACGCTCCTTTCCATCTGCGAAACGCCGTTGAATTTCGAGGCGATCCTCCAAAGATTATTCGATGAGTACGGTCTTAAAATGAGCATCGATCAGTATGCGCTCGCCGGCGGCACGGTGAAATCCTACCTTGCTTATCTCAAGGAAAAAGGCGAAATCGCCGTTTCTTTTCGGAATAACCTGCTGCTTTGGGGCAGGGCGTAGCAGATAAAACGGACTTC
Source organism: uncultured Clostridium sp. (assembly GCA_964550295.1). GTDB lineage: Bacteria > Bacillota > Clostridia > Christensenellales > CAG-138 > Phil1. Next base: position 10,595 of record CAZJYV010000049.1, read on the forward strand.
ATTGACCAGCCCAAAGCAATATGCGCCCGCTCCGACCGATCTGCTGTGTGCGATACGGCAAATGCATGAAACGGATTGCCGCTGCCGGATGCGGGACTGCATTGATTCCTGCGTGGCACATGCGATACAATAGATTCCATCAACAGGATTGAAAGGAGATGCGCCAATGAATGCGGATGCGCGACGCAAAGAGATCCAGCGCACGTTAACAGGCTCCAGCGCGCCGGTGAGCGCGACGACCCTTGCCCAAAAACTTAATGTGAGCAGGCAGGTCATCGTCGGCGATATCGCGCTGCTGCGCGCAAAAGGGGCGAATGTGATCGCAACGCCGAGGGGCTATCTCCTGCAATACGGGGATAAAGGAATCACGCACCAGATCGCCTGCGCCCATTACGCGGGCGATATGCGCGCGGAACTTGATGCGATCGTGGATCAGGGCTGCCGCGTGATCGATGTGATTGTGGAGCATCCGGTTTACGGTCAGCTTGCGGGCATGTTGCAGATCGCCACTCATGAGGATGTTGATCAGTTCATCCTCCGGTGCGCCGACTCCCAGCCGCTTTCCTACCTGACGGGGGGCGTGCATCTGCATACGCTCTCCTGCCCGAATGAGGACGCGTTCCTTCGGGTGAAGCAGGAACTGGATCGGTTGGG
>CAZJYV010000050.1:0-11231 GCA_964550295.1 uncultured Clostridium sp.
CCGATGCTTCAGAAGCGTTTTGAGGGACAATTCAAGATATCCGGTTCAAAGGCGGGTTTTGTGGAATTCAACGAGCTTGAGGCGCACAAGGGAAGCGCGCTCGCCTGGATTGCCGCCTATCTGGGGGTCGCGCAGAGTGAAACCGCCGCGATGGGGGATAATCTGCTCGACCTGGAGATGATCCGTTGGGCAGGCACGGGCGCTGCTGTCGCGGACGCACACGCGGACATCCTCGGCGCGGCGGACGTCATTGCGCCGCGCTGTGAGGATGACGGCGCCGCGTGGTTTATCGACAACATCATCCTCAAAGGAGCAAACAATGGCTGAGAGCATCACCCTGACAAGCGAGGAGATCGCGTCAAGCCTCGATATGACGGTGCTCGTACCCGGCACGGGCAAAATCGTGTTCACGATGGCGGAAATCGGCAGGCCGGGCTTGCAGCTTGCCGGCTATTACAGCCATTTTGCCGAACAGCGCGTGCAGCTGATCGGCAATTCCGAAATGCACTACCTGTACGGCATGGACTATGAGGAGGCGTTCGGTCGGCTGGATCGCTTCATGAGTTACGGCATCCCGTGCGTCGTATGCGCGCGCAACAACATGCCGCCCAAATCGCTGACGGACTGCGCGCAAAAGTACGCGGTGCCCGTTTTTCTCTCCGCTGCGCTCACCGACGACATCGGCCATCGCATCACCAACTACCTTTCCAGGAAACTCGCGCCCAAAGCGCTGGTTCACGGCGTGCTGCTCGACGTGTTCGGCGTTGGGATTCTCCTGCGCGGCGCAAGTGGCATGGGCAAGAGCGAAACGGCGCTTGAAATGATCAAGCAGGGACACCGCCTCGTGGCGGACGATGTTGTGGAGCTGACCCGCGTCACGGACAACCGATTGGTCGGCCGCGCGCCGGAGGCGACCCGCTGCCTGATTGAAGTGCGCGGAATCGGCGTTGTGGATGTGCGATATCTTTTCGGCGTCGGCGCGGTTGTGGAGGAAAAATCCGTGGAGCTCGTGATGGATCTTGAGCTCTGGCAGGCGGATCAGGAGTACGACAGGCTCGGCAACGGCGTGCGCACGACGCAGATCCTCGGCGTGAGCGTTCCCGAAACGGTTCTGCCGGTCAGCCCCGGACGCAACCTTGCGGTGGTCGTTGAGGTTGCGGCACGCAACTTTCTTTTGAAACGCATGGGGTACGATACCTCGGGCGATTTCTCGCGCAAAGCGCAATCCATACTGGAAGGGCGGGAGTAATCGATGTATCACGCAGGCTTCGATATCGGCGGCTCGCACATTGCGGGCGGCCTGTATGACGAGGATTTCAGGCTCGTAAAAAAGGTGGATGAAGCTTTCCCTCAGGGCAGACCCCATGAGGTGCCCGCCCTCGTTGCGGATATGGCCCGCACGCTCTGCGCGGGCATCGGGAGAGGCTCGCTGGAAAGCATGGGTTTGGCTGTCCCCGGCAGCATCGATCGGGCGCGGGAAACGGTCATCAACGCCTATAACCTCGGTTTCCGAGACTTTCCGCTGCGCGCACTCGTGCAGGCGCGGTTCCCCGACGCGCCCGTTCTGCTCGGAAACGACGCCGATCTTGCCGCGCTCGCGGAGCTGCAGGCTGGTGCCTTCGTTGGCACGCAATGCGCGGTGCTGCTCACGCTCGGCACGGGGCTGGGCGGCGGCATCATCATCAACGGCAGGCTCTGGCGCGGCGGCATGGGCAACGGCTGCGAGATCGGTCACTTCATCATGGATATGAGCGGCGTCCTCTGCACCTGCGGCGTGCGCGGCTGCTGTGAAACGCGCTGCGCGGCTTCCGCCCTCGTCCGCGAGGGACGCGAGGCGGCTCTGGCGCATCCCGAAAGCCTGATGAGAGCGCTGAGCCATAACGACCCCGCGCGAATCAGCGCCAAGCTCGTCATCGACTGCGCGCGGCAGAACGACCCCGCCGCCCTGTTTGTGTTTGACCGCTATACGGACGCGCTGAGCTCCGCCGCGGCAAGCCTGATCAACATACTCGACCCCGAGGTGATCGCCTTTGGCGGCGGTGTGAGCGGCGCGGGCGAATTTCTTTTTGCGCCCGTTCGGGAGAAGACAAAGCAAAAAAGCTTTTATGCGGAACACGCGCGCATTGTGCCTGCGGTACTCGGAAACGACGCGGGGATGCTCGGCGCGGCGCTGCTCTACGCGGACGACCGAAAATAAGCCATACGGATGGATGACAAAGGAGGCTGGCCTTTGACGGACAGTCTCCCTTTTTGTCTTCTTGATCGCTTCCTGCTCTGTTATTTATCCTTTGGATATCGCTCACGGAACTGAAGCACGGCCGTTATGATTGAGGAAACGAACGCGCTCAGCGCGAGCGCCAGCAGAAACCACTTGGAAACATCGCTGGAAATGAAGTCCATCGACGGGTTAAACCGATCGAGCACGAGCAGCGTCAGGAAGAGCGCCGCAAGCAAAATCGTCGCGTGCGTCAGGAAACGCCAGAACAAACGGGGCTTCATGTCATTCCTCCTTTGCGAAATAAATGATGTCGCTCGACTCGCGCCCGCCGCCTGAGGGACTCGAGATGATGGCGCCGTCAAACACCATCATGGCAGTCGCGCCGCCGTCCATATTATAAGCCTCACTGCAGCCGAGCGATTCCATCAGCCAGGAAAGCTGCGCGAGCGTCATGCCCTCGGAATAGCCTTCCTGTCTGCCGTCCACAACCACAAGGCAGTAATGCCCGGGTTCATAATAACCGATCGCGCAGCGCGGGTTTTCCTTGGCGACGGTGCTGTGAAACTCGGTGATCGCCGCGCCGTCGTCCAGGAGATTCGGTCCGAAACTCCACGCCTGCCAGGAGCCGTTGGCGATCGCCGCCTCGACGGAGAACGCGTCCGCGGCAAAAACCTCCATCGTGCCGTCGTAATACAGCACGCAGACATCCTTATCCCCGTTGTCTTCGCGGTAAAGGATGCCGCCCCGGATCACCGTACCCGTCTTATGCGCGCCGCAGAAATCGCCGGAAACGGCTAAAATCGCGTTATTGTCCCCCGCCATGCGCCGGACGGTCTGCGTGATACCGCTTGAAAATTGACCTTGTGCGAAAGCGGTTTGAAAAAGCTCGATGTTTTTCACCCAGACATCGGCCACAAAGTAGGTGACGTCATTTTCCTGCACCATGTCGACTGCAATGCGCAATTCGTCCGTCTGATAGCTGTATTCTGCATCCGCACCCGTATCGTAATCGGGAAATGCGGCTGAGAAATCGCCCGCTGCATAGGTTGGGCTAGCCGTTGTTTCCGCATCCGTGCCGGAGGTTCCGGACTGCGCCGTTGAGCCGGACCCGGCGGCCGCCGACGGTGAGGCCGTCACGATACTTTGGATCGGCTCATAGGTATGGGGTAAAACGTGGTGGAAAAATGCGAACCCAGCCAGCACAACACCGAAGAAGAAAATATCCCGTAAAATAATGAAAAAGGCTTTGGCCTTCATAAATAGCGTTCCTTTCCCGGATCATCCAACCCGCGAAGTAAGAATACCCTGTCGATATGGCGCGCGCAATAGGATAATTTGACAAAAAAGTAAATTCTGCATGGGAACTGCCACAACGCCGCAAATAATAGTATAATCATATTACTCACATGAGATGAATTTGCAGGAGGAGGACGCCCCCATCAAGCCTTGGGTTTTGATACCGGCCTTTCAGCCGGACGATAAGCTCTGCGCGCTGGTTGACGCGCTGAAGGATTCCTTTCCGATTTTAATCGTGGACGACGGCAGTGCCGGCGAGGGTTGCGCGGAGGTATTCGCGCGCGCGCAGGCGCTTGGCGCGGCGGTGATTCACCATAGGGTGAATCTCGGCAAGGGAATCGCACTGAAAACAGGTATCGCGCATATCGTTCAACTGGATGCGGACATCCCCGGCGTTATTACCGCCGATGCGGACGGTCAGCACTCCCCCGCGGATATTGCGCGCATCGCCGATGCCATGGCGGAACATCCGGATGCGCTGATCCTCGGAACAAGGGATTTTTCCAAAATGCCCGCGCGCTCGAGAACAGGCAACACCATCACCCATTTCGCCTTCCACGCGAGCACGGGTTTGGATGTGTCCGATACGCAGACGGGTCTTCGCGGACTTCCCAGAAACCTGTTTCCGCAGCTGCTTGAGCTGGCGGGCGAACGGTACGAATACGAAATGAATATGCTCCTCGCCATCAACGCGTGGGGGGCGCGTTTCTGTGAGGTCAAAATCGACACCATCTACATAGACGGCAACAAGTCCACGCATTTTCATGCCCTGAAGGACGGCTTGCGCGTGTTTTCGCGCGTGATGAAGTACGCGGTTTCGTCGCTCGTGAGCACCGGCGTGGATTACGCGCTCTACCTGCTTCTGACCTCATTTGATTTCAACGTGGCGTTGTGCTTCGCCGCATCTAAAGTGATCAGCTCCGTACTCAACTATGAAATCAACTGCCGCGCCGTTTTCCGTCAGCGTCCGAGTCCGGCAAGCGTACTCGCGTACGCCGGTCTGGTGGCTTTTTCGCTGCTCGTCGGCTCGCCCGCGGTATCCCTTCTGACCGGCGCGGGGCTTCACAGCCTGCTCGCGAAAATCGCCGTGGATGTCGTGTTGTTCCTCTTCAATTACCTGATGCAGAAACACGTGGTTTTTCGCAGAAAAAAAGCGGAGGAGCAAAAAACCTGAGTTCACGCCGCTGCCGCGTAAGAATACAGCCCCCGCTCAATCCGCGGGGGCTGCTTTTGTGATGCGTCCTTTACTTGCCGACCGTCCTCTGCGACAGGCCCTTGATGTTGTTGAGCACCCAGTCATACTCGGCGGCGGTGATGATCGCGCCGCAGTACGCGCACTTGGCGGTGTTGTTAAGATCAAGCGTCGCACCGCAGTTCGGGCAATGCTTGGTTTCATCCGTGCCGGACACGAAGGTCTTTGCGCCCTTGGTGCGGATCAGCGTCCACTCGTAGGTCATGAACTTTTCGGCGGTCTTCGATCCGGAAACAAGGTTGCCGGTCGTATCGTCGAGCGTATAGTCCACGATGCGCGTCTGGAGGACGGCGGTTACGATATCGTGCTTGTCATCCTGGCCGAAGCCGGACAGCTCCACGCCGAGGATGGCGATGCGCTCTACATAGTTGGTCTGGCGGCTGCGGATCTTGGCGTCCACCCCGCCCTTGAGCTGGTTGAACAGCGCGTCCGTGAAGTCGGCGCGCATAGGCTCCCAGTTTTTGGTCTGCCACGCGGCCTGCATCTTGATATACAGGTTTGCAATCCTCTCCTTGAGCGCTTCCTCGGAGAACTGCGGGTCCATCTCCTTGAGCTGCGCGATCGTCATGCTCAGCGCGGTGCGCTGCGCGCCGGGCGCGACGGACCCTGCGCCGATCTTATTCTTTTTACTAAAGACGATCACAAGGATGATGATGACGATGAACGCGGCCAATATGCTGCCGCCTCCGCCGCTGCCGATAGAGGAGCCGTCGCTTGTATAGGAGGAGTCGCTGCCCCAGTCCGAGCTGCCCCAATCCGAGGAAGAGCTGCCCCAATCCGAGCTGCCTCCGCCATAATCGCCGCCGCCGGAAAAATCGCCCGCATCGGCAATGCCAGCCGCGGGTAAAAGCGCGATGGCCGCAACCAGCAGGAAAGACGCTATCCATAGCATAAGACGCTTTTTATCCATGCATCGATTCCCCTTCATCCGATCATGTGTTTCTTTCCGATTATATATCACCCGGGCCTGCGCTGTCCACAATGCGCTTCCGTATTTTGACGAATTATGTTATAATAAAGCAAATAAACAGGAGGTATCATCATATGATTTGTCCCAACTGCGGAAGCAATAATCCGGACAGTACGCGTTTTTGCGTGGGCTGCGGAGCCAAGATAGAAGGCTCTGTCCCGCCTCCTCCCGTGAACCAGCAGCCCCCGACGCAAAATTACCAGCAGCCTTATCAGCAGCAGCACTACCAGCAGCAGCCCTATCAGAATATACCTGCCGTTAACCCCAATACCATGCCCATGCGCACGAGCGATTATTTCTGGATGATGCTCGTGCTCGCCATCCCCCTTGCGGGCTTCATCTGCACCCTTGTGTGGGCGTTTGGCAGCAACGTCAACGAAAACCGCCGCAACCTCTGCCGCGCGATCCTCATCTGGATGCTCGTTGGCATCTGCCTGAGCATCGTCATCGGCATCATCGCGGCGCTGCTCGGCGCTTCGCTCGGCAGCCTTCTGAGCAGCAATTATTACTATTGAGCAACAGGCTGCGGGGCGCGGATTGAAATTCCGTTAAACCGCCGAAAAACAGGGATATCAGCAACAGCCGCGGGTATTGACGCGCCCGCGGCTTTGTGTTATCATACGCGAGTCAAGTGAATATGGCCTTATCAAGAGTGGTTGAGGGTACGGGCCCTGTGAAACCCGGCAACCTGCGCGAGAGCGCAAGGTGCCAAATCCCGCGGCATTGCCGAAAGATGAGCGATTGATCTCTTTTCGTCTCGTTTTTCGCGAGGCGTTTTTTGTAAAAAAAGCGTCCCCGCGCATACCGCTTGCGTAAGGTTGCAAAATAGAACGAGACAGAAAGGAAACCACTATGGCAAGAAAACTCTTCACATCCGAATCGGTCACGGACGGACATCCGGACAAGGTCTGCGACATTCTTTCAGATACGGTGCTGGACGCCTATCTCGAGCGCGACCCCTATGCGCGGGTGGCGTGTGAATGCTGCGCAACAACAGGGCTAGCCATCGTCATGGGTGAAATCACCTCGACAGCGAGCGTAGAAGTGACTCCCCTCGTCCGCCAAGCGATACGCGACATTGGCTACAACGACCCCTCCCTGGGCTTCGACGCGGACAACTGCGCCGTGCTTGTGGCGCTGGGCAAGCAGTCCCCCGACATCGCGTTGGGCGTAGACAGATCGCTCGAGTCGAAAGAAGGACTTGGAAGCGACATGGCAACAGGCGCGGGCGATCAGGGCATGATGTTTGGGTACGCCTGCAACGAAACAGACGAATATATGCCCCTGCCCGTCTACCTTGCTCACAAGCTGACAAGAAAGCTCAGCGCCGTGAGAAGAAGCGGAGAGCTTACCTGGCTGCGCCCCGACGGCAAATCGCAGGTTACGGTGGAATATGAGGGCGGCACGCCGGTGCGCATAGAGGCGATTGTTGTAAGCACGCAGCATGCGCCCGAAGTTTCGCAACAGGAGATCCGCGAGGCGATCATCGAAAAGGTTATCCGCCCCGTGCTGCCGGAAAACTTCGTCGACGAGCATACGAAAATCTATGTCAACCCGACGGGCCGATTCGTCATCGGCGGACCGCACGGCGATTCCGGCCTGACCGGCCGCAAGATCATCGTGGATACCTACGGCGGCTACGCGCGCCACGGCGGCGGCGCCTTCTCCGGCAAGGATCCCACGAAGGTTGATCGCAGCGCCACTTATGCGGCGCGCTACCTCGCCAAAAACATCGTCGCAGCAGGGCTTGCCGATCGCTGCGAGATTCAACTTGCCTACGCCATCGGCGTGGCGGAACCGGTTTCCGTCAATGTGGATACCTTTGGCACTGGCAAGGTTGCGGACGATCAGCTCATCCTCGCCATCCGCAAGAGCTTCGACCTCAGGCCGGAAGCGATGATCCGCGCGCTCGACCTTCGCCGCCCGATCTACCGCCGCACGGCATCTTTCGGTCATTTCGGCGATCCCGCCATGCCGTGGGAGCAGCTCAATCTGGCAGGCAAATTAACCGAAAATCTCCGATAATCGATTCCCTCCCCGGCAAACGATACATCCTACATCACCAGGCGGACTACACAACGGCTCGCGCTTTAGGCGGGCCGTTGTTTGTTACCTTCTCGTTCGTGTGGGTTTCGTTGATCAGCAAGCCCTTATGAAGGCCTTTCTCATAAGAACATTGCCGGGCGGATAAAATCCGGCCGGCAATGAAGACGTTCAGATTGTTCTTTCCCCTGCTTAATCAGCAAATGCTTACAAGTTCGGAACGGTGGGCAGCGTGCCGTATATCTGCCAATCCTCGGGCGGAACGGCTCCGAACTCGAGCGCGGGCCCGACGCCGATAGCGATCTCCGCCGGGTTGCCCTTATATTTATCGGTGTGAAGGAAGGTTGATTCCGTCACTTCTCCGTTTACATACTTGTCAAGATACGCCTCGGCGACAAACCCGTCGTGCCGAAGCACCATCTCCTTTTGATAGCCCACGGCGATGGTCACATCCTGCGTGTAGATGGTATCCGTGCGTTCAGTGGTTTCGATGATCTCGCTGCGCGCCTGATAGGAAACGCCTTCGGGCAGAGGCGCGCCGTAGAGGAAAACCGTGATCGTGTTGCGGCTGCTGCTGCCCTCGACTGACGCTACCTGAACGAACACATAAATGGGATATTCGGTGTTGTTTTTCCACACGAAGTCGATGCCGTTGGTGTCGACTGTGGCGTCCAGCCCCTTATCCACATAATCGGAGGGGATCGAGTGGGCGCGGCGGTCTACGATTTCGAGGTTGGCGCACAACAGCGCGTTGTAGAGCGTGGTCGATACCTGGCAGATGCCTCCGCCGGCCTGCGTGGTGTATTCCTTGCCGCCGGAAATGCCGTTTGCGCCTTTCCAGCCAAGGTCATAGGTGCGCGGACCGACCACCGTGTTGAAGCTCCACTGCTCGCCCGGCTGCACGGTCTGTCCGTTGATGATGTCCGCCGCCTTTTGAATGTTGAATTTGCGGTTCTGTTTGGTTTCATCGTCGCGCGGCGCGGTGAACTTCGTTGTGAACGAGGCGATGAACTGCGTTTCCGCCTTGACCTGATCGAGCGTCAGCATCGGAAGAACCGCGTTTGTTACGGCAGCGATTTCGGTCTGGAAGGTCAGCGCGCGCAGAGCTGCCTCGATTTGGTCGGCTGTATCCGCCACATTGAGCGCCTGTCCTGCCACGCCTTCTATATAGGTGAAGCGCTCCTCACTCGTCCAGTCGGTGACCGGCACGGCGGAAGGCTCCACGGGCTGCGTGTTGATCGTGGTGCCGATGTTGTTCAGCGCAATCTCGATCGCCTCGCGCGACCAGGTATATTCCCCGTCAAACTCACCCGCTTCCGAATCGGAAATTTCCGTCACCGCGTTGCCGTCCCGCCCGTAGGCAAGCCCGTCCTCGAGCGTTTTCGTAATGTCGTAGCTCATGCCCAGCGCCTGATCATCGAGCGTGATGGATTTTTCCCCGACGGTTACGGCGATGGAAACGGTCTTGAGTTTTTTCTCCGCCGCGTTCTTGACAAGGCCGGTCGCTTCCTCGGCGGTAAGGCCGCTCACATCCACGCCGATGAGCATGACGCCTTCTTTAAAGGTTTTTCTGCTGCTTAAAAAGTCCGAGATATCCTCCGACACGCCGCTTTTGCCGCCGCCGCCCGCGAGCCATGTGATCACGATGACGACGAGCAGAACGCCTGCGATTGCGACAAACCCCTTGATGACGCTGTCCAGGCCATCCTTCCTGCGCCGTTTTTTCGTTTTGCCAGATCCTGCGGTCTTTGCGGCGGACGGCCTTGCCGCGCTTTTTGTGCCGCCCGTTTCCGGCGCCCGCGACCCGGTCGCTGCGGAAGGTTTTCTCGCTGCAGCCGCGCGCGCACCGGAAGGTCGCCGCGCTTTAGCATGTACGGAAGAAGCGGGCTTGGCTTCCTGCTTCATTTGTTTTTTCATATAGTTCGGGAGTTGCGGTCCCGGATCGTACCTTTTTTCTGTTGCCATAATCGTGAGGCTCCCCATCCCGCCGCATTAACGGCAGGCGCATATTCCTGTTTATTGTAGCTTATCCGGCGTTGCCGTGCAAGCGCCGCAGAGATGTTCAAGGTGTAACCGCAAATACGCGCGCGGTTGCCCACCCGGACGCGTCCTCCGGAACCGTCACAACAAAGCCTTGCGGGTTTGTCATCGACAGCGCTGCGTCCGCCGCCCCTGCATCCAGCACGGGGAATGCTTCATATGTGCGGACAGAGCCGTCCGCATCGGTCAGCTCGATGTAGATCGCGCCATCAAACGCGCCGTCATAGCAGCCGTAAATCTGTGTAAAACCCGATTTTTCGCGGCTGCTGACAACGGTTTCAACCTGCCTGGCGCTTTGGGGCAAATCCTTCTCAAAGGCGGGCAGGAGAGGGGCCGCCAGCAGAAGGTTCGGAATGTTGCGCTCGACAAGCTCGATGGCAACCGCGTCGAAACCCTCTCCCGCAAACTCATAGTTATACGGAAATTCCTGCGAGTAAACGGCGCGCCCGACGTTGTTGGACACGAAGGGAATCAGCACCTCGCCGAAGGAATCCCGGAACATCAGCAGTCGAAGCGCATTCGCCGTGCTTGTCGTGCCAAAGTTCATATCCCGCGCGGGGTTCGCGCCTTCGTCCACGGCGTAGGCCTTTGCTTCGTCCATGCCGTAATCCACGTCTTTCAGCTTGCCGCCCGCGGCGGGCAGCACGAAGTTGTGCAGGTCGCCCCTGTATCCGTACCGTTCCATTCCTTGGGCATCCGCGTAATCCTCATAGGAGAAGCCTTCCGCAACGCCAGCCAAAATGGCCTTGTATGCAAGGAGCGCGCCCCGCTGGTTCCAGTGCGTATCCTGCTCGTAATACAGATCGCCCTCCGCCTTGTGGGATATGAGCAAAGCCGCAAGGTCGATGGTGATGACGCCTTGCGCATCGAGCACGGCGTAAAGCCGCTCACGGTTGCCCGGCTCTCCGGTCGGCGCATAACGCGCAGGCATATACTCGGGGTAAACGGTGTTTTTATTCGGCGCGATCATGAAAACAAAGCGCATGCCCATGCTTGCGCAGTATTCCTGTTGGAGGCGGATAACGGCAGCGGCTTTTTGGATTTGCTCATCGTTCAAAAGGCCCAGGCCGAGATAATCGTTCATGGTTTCGGCGTAAAACAGGTACGTTCCCTCTCCAACGACGACCTTTTTGTTGAGCGTATCCCGAAAAACAGCCATCGTGGCCGCATGGAATGCCGTGACCATCTGCTCGCGCATGCCGAAGTGATCTTCCCACCAACTATCGAAATCCTCCGGAAAGGAGAGATTGAGCCCATCGCGGGAAACGAGCTGCGCTTCGCGCGCGAGGGGGCGGTTTTCCAGATTTTCCGCCTCGTATCCGGCAAAATAAGCAAAGCTCGGCAGTGCGAGGACGGCAAGAAAAGCCAGAACGAAGATCAGCGCAAACGGTTTTTTCATTTTCCCGCCCTCC
>CAZJYV010000051.1:0-11216 GCA_964550295.1 uncultured Clostridium sp.
AAGCCCGCAAGCGCATCGTTGCTTCGCATAAGGCTGTTATGCTTGTTGAAGCTGAGGAGGCCCGCAAGCACAAATGGGAAGAGCTTGAGATCGGCTCCAAAGTGATGGGTGTCGTCAGAAGATTGACTGATTTCGGTGCGTTCGTCGACATCGGCGGCGGCATCGACGGATTGGTCCACGTGACAGACGTTGCTTGGGGACGTGTGAAGCATCCCAAGGATGTGCTTTCGGTCGGCCAGGAAATCGAAGTTCTCATCCGTGACGTGGATGTTGAAAAACAGCGTATTTCCCTTGGATATAAGCAGCTCCAGCCCAAGCCGTGGACGATGGCGGATCAGAAATACCCGGTCGGTACGATCGTTGAAGGCAAGGTTGTGCGCATTGTACCCTTTGGCGCGTTTGTCGCCCTTGAACCCACGATCGACGGTCTCATCCATATCTCTCAGGTAGGCGTAAAGCGCATCGCCAAAGTGGAAGATGAGATCAACGTCGGCGATCTCGTTCGTTGCAAAGTGCTCGATGTGAACATCGAAGCGAAGAGAATCAGCCTGAGTCGTCGTGAAGCTCTGCTGGACGAACATCCCGAGATCGCTGAAGAGCTTGCAGCCGAGAAGGCGGAGCGTGAGCGCATCTCCGCTGAGCGTGCGGAGCAGCGCACAACCACTGATGTTGCCAAACAGCAACAGCAGCAGGAGCGTCGCAGCACAGAGCGTTTTGAGCGCAGCAACGATCGTCCCGAGCGCCGTGAGCGCGGTGAACGCACCCGCCGCGAGGAGAATGACTATGACCTGCCGCCTGTGCAGTCGGTCAGCACCTCCATGGCAGACCTTTTTGCCGCTGCGATCAGCAGCTCCGAGAAGGCCGACGAAAAGAACTGATAACTTGTTTGGCAGCGGGGCGAACCGAAAGGTTCGCCCCTTTTTTGCAATTGCGTTTTACTAAAAACACTGGATATTGTATAATAGCTTTGGATTGAACACAGAGGTGAACGCATGAAGAAATCCGCAAGAAGAAAAAAGAAAAATCAAACGGACCACACGCCGGAGCAGACCAAGCGCGAGGTACTTGGCGTATGCCTTGTTGCGCTGGGTCTGTTTCTTGGCGCAAGTCTGTATTCGGATGCAGTCGGTCTTGTGGGCAAAGCGGTCGGCAGCTTCTTCTTTGGGATGACGGGCATCATCGGATATGCGATCCCCGCTTTGATTCTCATCGGAGGAGTGCTTGTTATCATCTTCTCCGAACGGCCGGTAAGGCCGCTCACAGCATTTTTTGCAGCGCTTTTCTTCCTCTCGCTGCTCAGCGCAGTGCATATCGGGGCGCGCGATTCGATTGAATCCGTCAAGACGCTCGATTATTTCAAGGATGCTTATCAATATGGCAATACCTACCGCGCGGGAGGCGGGCTCATCGGCTCGCTGCTCGCATATCCCTCTCTTTTGCTGATGGGAAAAATCGGTTCCTATATCGTGTTTATCGCAGCGATGCTCATCGCTTTTTTGGTGACAACGCGCCTGTCGCTCAAGCAGGCCGGTGAAAAACTGGGGCAGGGAATCAAGCAGGGCGTTGGCGTGATGAGCGAACGCATGAGCGAACGGCGCGGTGCGCTGTATACGGTAAATTTATCGGAGCCTGAGGTTATCATGCCCAAATCGGTTCAAAAAGGCAAGCCGGGCAAAAAAATATCTAAATTAACGGATGATCCTTACAGGATAGAGCCGGCATGGGGAGGGGCAACCGGCGGTAATCCTTCAAAAGTAAAAAACGCGCCGGATACGCTTGCGTTCCTGCCGACAAGCGGCGCGCTGGAGCGCAGAGAGCTGCACGCGGAAAAAATCGAAAAAGAGTTTGACAGGATGCAGCCGGAACATAGGTCTGCCGGAGAATATTTCGTTTCGGATGAAATGGAGGATGACATCCCCACGGCTGGACGGATTGTCCGCAACGCGCCGATCATAAAAAAAACAGACAAAACGCAGACTGCTCACATAGATGACACCGCGCGGGCAAAGGATCCGGAAAAAGCGCCTGGACACGTGCCTATCGTATACCAACGCCCCCCGTACGGGTTGCTCAATCCTGTTGAGCAGGCTTTTATTCCGAATGAATCGCCCATCGAAAAAGCGAAGCTCCTGGAAGATACGCTGGCGACATTCAACATCAGCGCAAAGGTCATCAATTACAGCGTCGGTCCCGTGATTACGCGCTTTGAGCTGCAGCCCGCCAAAGGCGTGCGCGTCAACAGAATTACAGCGCTTTCACAAGACCTTGCACTCGCGCTGGCAGCGCAGCGCGTACGTATTGAAGCACCCATCCCGGGAAAACAGGCGATCGGCATTGAAATACCCAACAAGAATACCGCGAAGGTTCTGCTCCGCGAGATGGTAGAGTCCCGCGAGTTTCAAACTGAAAAATCCTCCATCGCGTTTGCGCTGGGCAAGGATATCGCGGGAAAAATCATCACGGCTGATCTCGACCGGATGCCGCATATGCTCATCGCCGGATCGACCGGGTCAGGCAAAAGCGTGTGCATCAACGATATCATCATCAGCATGGCGTATAAGTCGTCCCCGGATGATTTACGCCTCGTGCTGATCGATCCGAAAGTTGTTGAAATGCGCATGTACGCGGTGCTGCCGCATCTGATGCTGCCGGTTGTAACCGATGCTAAAAGAGCTGCAGGCGCGTTGAAATGGACGGTTATGGAGATGGAGCGGCGCTATAAACTGATCGCGGAGCTGAATGCACGCGACCTTTCGAGATACAACCAGCTTGTCAGCGATCCAGCCGAGAAGCTGCCGAAGCTTGTCGTTGTCATTGACGAGCTTGCCGACCTTATGATGGTGGCCGCGAAGGATGTTGAGGATTCCATTTGCCGCATCGCGCAGCTGGGACGCGCGGCGGGTATCCATATGATCGTCGCCACACAAAGGCCGTCAACGGATGTCATCACGGGTTTGATCAAAGCGAATATTCCATCGAGGATCGCCTTCGCCGTTTCGTCGGCGGTCGATTCGCGCGTCATCCTCGATGAGGGCGGCGCGGAAAAGCTCCTTGGTAAGGGCGATATGCTTTTTCATGCGAACGGAGCGAGCAAACCGGTGCGCGCGCAAGCTGCTCTTGTTACGGATGAGGAGGTTGAGCGTGTGATGGACTTTTTCGGCGAACATGTCGAAGCGCAGCCGCTTCGGGAGGATAACTACGAGAAACTTGCATCCTGTGCATCCTCAGGCACAGCGCAGGGCAACGGAAATCAAGAGGACGACCTTCTGCCAGAGGCGGTGAAGATCGTTCTCAACGACGGACAGGCGTCCATCTCGATGATTCAAAGAAAACTCCGCGTCGGTTACGCGCGCGCGGCACGGCTGATTGACATCATGGAAAATCTTAAAGTCGTCAGCGCTTCGGACGGGAGCAAGCCGAGGCGCGTATTGATCGGGCGCTCGGATTATGAGCGAATGTTCGGCAGCAAGGCCGAATCGGTTCAGGGAGAAGCAAACGATGAAAACTAAGCGGGCAGGGGTTATTTCTCTCGGCTGTTCGAAAAATCGCGTCGATTCTGAGCGCATCCTTTCCTGCCTGACGGATGCGGGCTTTGAACTCACCGGTGACGAAACGGCTGCTGACGTTGTGATTGTCAACACGTGCGGCTTCATCGCACCTGCCAAGGAGGAATCTATCAACACCATCCTTGAGGTTGCGCAAAAGAAAAGAGAGGATTGCCTGCTCGTCGTTGCTGGATGCTTGTCTCAGCGTTATCCGCAGGAGATGCGCGCGGAGTTGCCCGAAGTGGATCTGTTTTACGGGGTCGGCAACCACGAAGGGCTTGTCGACGCGATTCGGGCGGCATTTAACGAGAGAGGAAAAGTGACGTATTGCGGCGGGCGCGTCATGACGACGCCTTCCTACAGCGCCTATCTGCGGGTTGCGGACGGGTGTGACAACCGCTGCACCTATTGCGCCATTCCTCTGATCCGGGGCGGCAGGAAGAGCGTGCCCGTAAACGATCTGCTTGCGGAGGCGCGAAACCTCGTGCGGCGGGGCGTTAAGGAACTGACGCTCATCGCGCAGGATACCTCCGCCTACGGGTTGGAACTTTACGGAAAGCCATACCTTGCGGAATTGTTGAAAAGCCTTGCCGGAATTGACGATTTGAGATGGATTCGCGTCCTGTACGCTTATCCGAACACGATTGACGAGTACCTTGTCGACACGATGCTTACCAACGATAAAATTGCCAAATACATCGACATGCCCATTCAGCATATCGATCCTGTTATGCTCAACCGCATGAATCGGCACGGTACTGCGGAACATATCCAGAAGATCACTGACTATATCCGGGCCGCTTCACCTGACTTTATCCTGCGCACGACCGTTATGACGGGCTTTCCCGGCGAAACGGAGGAACAATTCGGCCTTTTGGCTGAGTTCCTCAAAAAGCATCCGTTTGACAGGCTTGGGGCGTTTGCTTTCAGCCCTGAGGATGGTACGCCCGCGGCTGAATATCTGGATGCCGTGGATGAGCAAACAGCGAAACGGCGGTTGGATGAGATCATGCGCAATCAACGGGCGATTTCGCATGCGCTCAACAAAAAACGCGTCGGACGGGAATACGAGATGCTCGTCGAGGAAGTCCGGAACGGCGTCGCGTTATGCAGAAGCTATGCCGAAGCGCCCGAGGTCGATGGAAAGATCGCCGTTGCCGGAGTGCCGGGAGGTCTGAAGCCCGGCGATTTCATCCGTGCGCGTATTACAATTGCCGGCGCATATGATTTGAAGGGAGAATATCTGTGAATACACCAAACAAACTGACAATTCTACGCATGATCCTCACCCCGGTTCTGGTCGCCTGTTTCTATATCCCGTTGGACAGCAAGCTGTATATCGTCGCCGCTGTTTTCTTGATTGCCTACGCGACCGATATCCTTGACGGACAAATCGCACGCAGACGCAACTTGGTAACCGATTTTGGAAAGCTTATGGATCCGATGGCGGACAAACTCCTCACGGGTGCCGCTATGATCATGCTCACTGGAATCAATATGATCTCTCCGATCGCAACGTTTATCACCATCGCGCGCGAGTTTATCATCAGCGCGTTCAGGCAGGTTTCGGCAAGTAAAAACATCGTGATCGCAGCGGGTCCCATCGGCAAGCTCAAAACGTTCACCCAATGCGTCGGTATCACGCTGGTTCTTCTCGGGAACCCTTTGTTCAGCCTATGGAACATACCGTTTGATCAGATCCTGATCTGGGTCTCCGTAGCGCTTGCCATATGGTCCTGCATTGATTATATCGTTAAAAACATGAAAGCATTGAAGGAGAAATAAAAAGCAAAGATGATCAGCGAATTGATTTCGGTTGGCACGGAGCTGCTGATGGGAAATATACTCAATACGAACGCGCAGTATATTTCACAAAAACTCGCGGATATTGGCATAAACTGCTATTTGCAAACGACGGTTGGCGACAACCCCGCAAGGCTCGAGGAAGCTGTACGCAACGCCTTGAACAGGGCGGATATCGTGATCCTGACAGGTGGGCTCGGCCCGACTTGCGACGACTTAACGAAGGAAACCGTATCCGATGCGTTCCATAAAGAGCTGGTGCTCGATGAAGATTCCCTTTTGCATATCCAAAGACGTTTCGCGGCGATGGGCAAGGAGATGACGCCAAACAATGTCAAACAGGCGAAGTTTCCGGAAGGCTGCATGATTCTTCCGAACCCGAACGGCACAGCGCCGGGTTGCATCATTGAGCATGGCACAAAAGCGGCGATCCTTCTGCCGGGACCTCCTCATGAGATGGAGCCGATGTTCGATGCCTGTGTAATTCCGTATCTTGAAAAAAGGAGCGGGTATAAACTATACACACGCATGGTTCGGATCTTTGGTCTGGGCGAATCGAGCGTGGAATACAAACTTCGCGACCTGATGGACGGTGAGAATCCGACCGTCGCTCCATACGCGCTTGCAAGCGAGGTAAAGCTGCGCGTGACGGCGCGGTGCGAAAGCGAGGAGGAAGGGGAGCGGTTGGTTGCCCCTATCATCGCGCAAATACGCGCACGGCTGGGTGATGTGGTGTACTCCGACGAAGGAAAGGAACTGCACGAGGTTTGCGCGGACCTGCTGCTTAGGCACGGAAAAACGATTGCGGTCGCCGAAAGCTGCACGGGCGGCATGCTTGCCTCAAAATTTGTAAGCATACCGGGCAGCTCCCGCTGGTTCATCGAGGGATGCGTCGCCTATTCAAACGACGCGAAAGTCAAACAGCTTCATGTATCCCCCTCAACGCTTGAACGATATGGAGCGGTCAGCGAACGAACGGCGCTTGAGATGGCGCGCGGCATCCTCAACGCTTCGGGCGCGGACTACGGGCTTGCAACCACGGGCATAGCGGGGCCTGACGGCGGCACAAAGGATAAACCTGTGGGACTGGTTTACATCGCGCTTGTTTCCAAAGATGCGGAGGAAGCAAAAGAACTTCGGCTGACGGGCGGGCGGGAAAGGATACGCAACCTTGCATGTCTGAATATACTCGACTTGCTCAGAAGAAGTTTTTAATGCCAAAAAAGAGAACATATGTTATAATTTCATTCAACGAATGAAGGGATGGACTGCTTGCTATGATGGAAAAAGAAAAAGCGTTGGAGATGGCGTTGAGCCAGATTGAAAAACAATTCGGCAAAGGCGCCGTGATGAAGCTGGGCGACACCACGGGTAAAATTGCTGTTTCAACCATATCGTCCGGCTGCCTCGAATTGGATATTGCACTTGGCGTAGGCGGCATCCCTCGAGGCAGAGTTGTTGAGATTTACGGACCTGAGTCTTCCGGTAAAACCACGCTGGCGCTTCATATCATCGCGGAGGCGCAAAAACTGGGCGGAGCCGCTGCGTTCATCGATGCGGAACACGCGCTTGATCCGGCATACGCAGGCAATCTAGGCGTGGATGTCGGAAACCTTTATGTTTCACAGCCGGATACCGGTGAGGAAGCTTTGCAGATCTGCGAAGCGTTCGTTCGCAGCAGCGCTATCGACGTTGTAGTCATCGACTCGGTTGCAGCCCTTGTACCTAAGGCGGAAATCGAAGGAGATATGGGTGACTCCCACGTCGGCCTTCAGGCTAGGCTGATGTCTCAGGCGCTGCGGAAGCTGACGGGCGTTATCTCCAAATCCAATACGATCGTCGTCTTCATCAACCAGCTCCGTGAAAAGGTGGGGGTTATGTTCGGCAGTCCGGAAACGACGCCGGGCGGCAAAGCGCTCAAATATTATGCCTCCATCCGGTTGGATGTAAGGCGTATCGACTCCATCAAGAACGGCAACGATATCGTCGGCAACAGAACGAGAATCAAGGTCGTTAAAAACAAGGTCGCACCGCCTTTCAAAGTGGCCGAGTGCGATATGATCTTTGGCGAAGGAATATCCCGCGAAAGCTCCGTTTTGGATATGGCGGTCAACAACAAAATCATCGTCAAATCCGGCGCATGGTATTATTACGGTGATATGCGCGTGGCGCAAGGGCGGGATAATGCAAGGCTGTTCCTCAAGGATAATGTGGAATTGTGCGTGGAAATCGAGCAAAAGGTACGCGCAGCGCTCATAAAAGCGCCCAGCGAGGACGATAACGCCGCGTCCGACAAGGAATAAAGCGCGGAATAAAAGGATTGCAGAAAGAGTCGAGGACGTGTAAGCGTCCTTGACTTTTATTTTTCAGCGCGATACAATTATTAAGAGTAAAAATATGCCGGTGTGTATTTTCATGGATTTAACATAGATCTATTGGAAAACCGTCCATGCATACTGAGTACATGTCATACTCGTATACTTTGAGATAAATCTGGAGGTGCGAATTTTTCGTGGAGCATATTATAATCCCCATCATCGTAGGGGTTGTTTGTCTTGTTGCTGGCGCTTTTGGCGGATATATTTACAGAAGGAATATCGCTGAAGCAAAGGTTGCCAAAGCCGAGGACGCTGTTAAACAGATGATAGACGAGGCGCAGAAACGCGCAGAGACGATTAAAAAAGAAACCATCCTTGAAGCCAAAGAGGAAACGTATAAGATCAAGAGCGAGAACGAGCGCGAAAATAAAGAAAGGCGCAACGAGATCCAACGTTCCGAACGCCGCCTGCTCCAGAAGGAAGAAATGCTCGATAAAAAAGTTGAAGCGGTTGAGCAGCGCGAGGAAAACCTCACAAAAAAACAGAAACAGATCGAAGATCTGGAAGTCGAAGCAAAAGAGTTACACGATCGAAAGCTCACAGAGCTTGAGCGGATCTCCGGTTTGTCTATGGACGAGGCAAAGGAAATCCTATTGGGTAACGTCGAACGGGATGCGCGCCATGAAGCCGCAGTCATGCTTCGCGAAATAGAAGCGAAAACAAAGGAAGAGGCAGACAAAAGGGCACGGAACATCGTTGCGCTTGCCATCCAGCGGTGTGCAGCGGATCATGTTGCGGAAACCACAGTTTCTGTGGTACCCCTGCCCAACGATGAGATGAAGGGCCGTATCATCGGGCGCGAAGGCCGCAACATCAGGGCGCTTGAAACCGCGACTGGCGTCGACCTGATCATCGACGATACGCCGGAGGCCGTCATCCTTTCAGGCTTCGATCCGGTGCGGCGCGAGGTTGCGCGCATTGCGCTTGAAAAGCTTATCTTGGATGGACGCATTCATCCCGCGCGAATTGAGGAAATGGTTGAAAAGGCGCGCAAGGAAGTGGATGTCCAGATCCGGGAAGCGGGCGAGCAGGCGATTTTCGAATGCGGCGTCCACAGTCTCCATCACGAGCTTGTTAAGCTACTGGGTAGGTTGAAGTATCGCACCAGCTACGGACAGAACGTGCTCAAGCATTCTATAGAGGTTTCTCACCTTGCGGGTATGATGGCCTCAGAGCTGGGCGCAAACGTTGCGCTCGCCAAACGTGCGGGTCTTCTGCATGATATCGGCAAGGCGATCGACCACGAGGTGGAAGGCCCTCATGCCCAGATCGGCGGGGATGCTGCCAAAAAATATCGGGAGAACAATCTCGTTATCAATGCCATCATGGCGCATCACGGCGATGTTGAACCCACAAGCCTTGAAGCTGTACTCGTTCAGGCTGCGGATGCCGTGTCGGCCGCTCGTCCGGGCGCGCGCCGCGAAACGCTTGAAAACTATATCAAACGCCTTGAGAAGCTGGAAGAAATTGCCAACTCCTTTGAAGGAGTGGATAAGTCATTTGCCATTCAGGCCGGCCGCGAGGTTCGCATCGTCGTAAAACCCGATAGCGTAACCGATGCCGATACCATCATTATGGCGCGTGACATTGTGAAGCGCATCGAGTCCGAGCTTGAGTACCCAGGCCAGATTAAGGTCAACGTCATTCGGGAAACGCGTGCTGTCGAGTTCGCGAAATAAATTAAAATAGCACAAATTTCAAACGTAAGGGCGGATATCATCCGCCCATACGTTTTCTTTGGAGGGATTATGCAGCGCATACCGGTCGCGGACGCACACTGTGATTTTTTGTATTACATGTGCCATCGCGGCTATTCGTTTCACGATCCAAGAAGGGAACAGGCCGTAAGCCTGCCCGCGATGCGAGAGGGTGGAGCTGCGTTGCAACTTTTCGCGGCCTGGATCGACCCCAACGATAAGGAAGGGCCGCTTCAGCAGTGCCTGTCACTGATCGACGCATACAACAGACTGCTCCTCTCATGTGACGTACTCACGCCCTTTACTCAGGAATTCGATTCGGCAGGCGATAAAATTGCGACTGTCCTGACCATTGAAGGCGGGGAAGCCGTTTGCGGAAGGACGGGAAATCTTCGACTGTTCCGGGAGCTTGGCGTTCGCGCAATGACGCTTACATGGAATGAAGCAAACGAGCTTGCGAGCCCCGCGATGTCCAAGAGGGACAGGGGGCTGACCGCGCTTGGGCGGAACATGGTGCGTGAAATGGAACGCATCCGCGTCGCGCTTGACGTTGCGCATCTGGGAGATCGCGGGATTGACGACGCGCTCGACGCAACCGATGCACCGATTTTTTCATCCCATACAAATGCACGAGCCGTATTTTCCCATAAGCGTTCCATCAGCGACAGGCACATTAAAGAAATCGCCGCACGCGCAGGTGTGATCGGCGTTAATTATTACTCGCCGCAGCTCGTAAGTGCAGGTAGAGCCTCGCTCGATGATGTCATCCGCCATATCGCGCACATCGCGGAAATCGGCGGTGCGAGCTGTGTGATGCTCGGCTCCGATTTTGACGGGATGGGTGCGCAGTCCTATCCGGTGGGTCTGACTTCCTGGGCGGATGTTCCAAAACTGCTGGAAGGGCTTGAACGAATCGGCTTTTCGGAGAAAGAACGATATGGCATCGCCTACGGCAACTTGGCGCGTTATATGAAACGGTTTCTATAGACGGCTGCCGAGGTAGACAAAGGCTTTATCTCGCAGATGTGTTCCTAAAAAGAGTGATTGCCTTCGCCTTTGGATGGTTCAAAATCCTCCGGCATCGCCATGCGATAGCCAACGCCGATTTCTGCAAGAATGAAGCGCGGCGTTGTGTGGTTTTTTTCGATTTTGCGGCGTATGTTCGCAATATTGACGCGAAGGATCAAGTTGTTGTCGGATGAGGCATAAGGTCCCCATATACTCCGGATGATATAATCGTGCGTTAACACTTTGCCGGGATTCCTGGCCAACAGTTCAACGATGCGATATTCCAGACGCGTCAGGCGTGCATCTTCCTGGTTGATCATGACGCGTCCCCCCTTGAAGTCCACGGTAAGCTCACCTACAACATAACTCAAATCGGGGGAAGCGGAACCTGCGGCAATCTTCTTTGCCTGCCGCAGCGCCACGCGTACGCGAGCGAGCAGCTCGGACGCGCTGAAAGGCTTGTTGATGTAATCGTCTGCGCCCAGATCGAGCGCCAGAACCTTATCCACTTCTCGATTTCGGGCGGATACGATGATCAAGGACCCGTTGTACCATTCGCGAATGCTTTTGATTACATCGATCCCGTCGATGTCTGGCAAACCGAGATCCAGCAGAACGATATCCGGTAAATGCGATGCAGCAATGTGCAGCGCTTCTTTCCCTGTTGCAGCATAAATGACCCGATACTCGTTTGCTTCAAGAAGGGAACGAAGGATATTTGCGATATAGTCATCATCCTCAACAATCAGGATTGTCGCTTTGCTCATGCGTTGCCTCCATCGGTA